>CAZSQW010000026.1:0-8284 GCA_964609055.1 uncultured Candidatus Peribacteria bacterium | reverse complement strand
GAATTGCAAAAAAAATAATAAGAACTATACTAAAAATAGTTCTTATTATAATTTAAAAAAATATTTGAAAATGTCTGATTAATATTATCAGTGAGGTATTTTAATCATTTTATTCATAATATTATCTAAATCTTGTACATAAGATTGTAGTTGAGCAGTAAATCTTTCAAGTTCTATAAATTCTTCATATAAAAGCTGTGTATCTGATTGAGTATTTTCAGATTTTATAATATTTGTAAGATGTAAATTAAAATATTGAGATTTAGATAACATTTCTTTTTTATCTTTTAAATTGGTCACTACTTTTTGAGTATCTAGCTCTGAAGCATTTCTTAATGATACATGATTTCATAATTTATTTAAATATAAACTTAAATCATTTTCTCTATTTATACCTTCACTATCATATTTTATTCCAATAGCTTTAAATCTTGATTTTAATAAATTACCTTTTGATAAAGAATTATTTTCATTTTCTTTACGTTCACTTTTATATTTACTTAAATTTAAAATAGGTGGACTTTTTTTAGTTATTATTATACCAAAAGAAAATATATCACTTAAATTAATATTTTTAAAAGTAGTTTCAAAATTATTAGTTGTCATTTTTGACTGTATCAAAGATGAATTTGCAAATTTTTTAAGATGTCAATTTGATCTAGTTAATAAACCTTCAATAGTATTAGTATTTTTCCATCATCATAATAATTTATAAGTTTTAGTTACCATTTCTATTTTTATACAAAAAAAATCATCACAAGGCCAAAAATCATTATCATTTACAGTTTTATACTCAAATTTTCCAGTTCAACCAATAGTATCTTTATTATTTTTTGATCAAACTGAATATAAAAATTCTCCACTTCATAAAACATTATCTCAGTTATTATTTCACTTATTATTTCATAAAAAATAATTCTTGTCACTTAAAACTTTATGAATTTCATCTTCTGATAATCAACTTATATTTTCATCATTAGGACAAGAATACTGTGTATTATCTGATAGTAAAATAGGATTTTTAATTTTATTTTTTTCATTTTTATTATCTTTAGTATTTTCATATTTATCAGATTTTATAATTTTAGCAGTCAATTGATTTAATGATTCTAAGTTTTTACTAAGATCACTATTAATATTTTTTTCAGCTTCATCTATAGATTGTAATATATTTGAAGATATATTTTTGTTAAAATCATTATTAAATATTCCTTTTTCTCATTTATATTCTATCTCTCAATTAAAAACAATTTCATCAATTTTTTTGATATCATAAATTATATCAAAAGGAGCATTACTAGTATCTCAATCAGAATAAATCCCAACTTTATTAATTAATTGTATTTGTTCTGCTTTTTGTTTAGAAATTTTTTTTAAATATATTTTATAATCATTTACAATTTTTTTTATTTTACTGTAATCTCAAAAATCATTACAATCAGAATTTACTATTTTAGATATAAATAATAGTCCATCATTAGAATTTGTGATTTTATCTATATCTTCATATGTAATTTCTTTTGTAAATGTACAATTAGATATTCATTTCTGTTTTAAATGACTGTTTAAAGTGTCTTTTAAATTATCTAAAGAATCAATTGTTTGTTTATAAATTTTTTTATCAAGCTTTATTATTCAAGAATCAATATTTTTAAATAAATCTAAAGAAGTATCTTCTCACCAAAAACCAAAAGAAATTAAAAAACTTGTTTTTATTATTAATATAAAAACAATACTTTTGAATATTTTTAGAATTTTGAACATTTAATTTTTTTTATATTTAATATTTAAATATAAGTTTATTCTTTTCTATAAATAAATCAACTTTCTCTTTTACTTTGTTATTAATCATATTTTCTGCAATAATATCTTCAATATTATCTGAAATATATCTTCTAATTTCTCTTGCTCAAAATTCAGGATTATAAACTTTTTTAGCAATAAAAGTAATAACTCTAGTATTATAATTTAATTTAATATTTTTTTCTAATAATCTTAAACCTAAATTTTCAAGTCTTAATTTTACAATTTTTTTAATATCTTCTTTATTAAGAGGATTAAAAACTACTATTTTATCAATTCTATTTATAAATTCTGGAGAAAAATAATCAGTTAAATTATTTTTAATATTTTCTTTAGCTTCTGTATAATCTTCCATTATTTCTTCAGTTTTTTCTTCACTAATATCAAAACCAATTTTTTCAGCTTTTTCAGAAAATTCTTCAGCTCAAATATTAGAAGTCATTACTAAAATAGTATTTTTAAAATTTATTTTTCTTCATTTATTATCTGTTAAAATTCATTCTTCAAGAATTTGTAATAGTAAATTATAAACATCAAAATCAGCTTTTTCAATTTCATCAAATAACACAATAGAATATGGTTTTTTTCTTACTTTTTCAGTTAATAATCATCATTCATCATATCAAATATAACCTGCACTTACTCCAATTAATTTATTTACAGAAGTTTTATCATTATATTCACTCATATCAATTTTAATAAGAGCAGATTCATCAGAATAAAAATCTTTAGCTAATATTTTTATTAATTCTGTTTTACCAACTCAAGTAGGCCCTAGAAATAAAAAACTTCCTAGAGGTCTGTTTTTATCACCAATACCAGCCCTACTTTTCATTATTGATTTAACAATAGAGTCTATTGCTTCATTTTGACCAATTAGTTGTTTTTTAATTATTGTAGGTAATTTCTTTAATTTATCTATTTCTTTTCCACTAAGGTTTTCTGTTGGAATTCAAGTAGCTATACTTAAAACTTTTTGAATATCTTTGATTTGTATTTTTTCTCTTTTACTTTTTGGAATAGAAAATTCTTTTTTGATTTTTTGAATTTTATCTTCTCATTTTCTTTTATCTTCTTTTAATAAACTTGCTTTATTATAATCTTGTTTAATAACAGCATCTTCAATTTTTTTATTTAAAATAGAATTTTCTTTTTTAATTTGATTAATTTCATCTTCATTAAAATTATATCACATAGATTTTAAACTACAAGCCTCATCAATTAAATCAATTGCTTTATCAGGTAAAAATCTATCAGTAATATATCTTTTACTTAAAATAACAGCTTCTTTACAAGCTTCATCAGAAATAATTAAATTATGAAAATCTTCAAATCATTCTTTTAATCAAATAATTATTTCTTTTGCAATTTTAGAACTAGGCTCATCAGCTATAACTTTTTGAAATCTTCTTTCTAAAGCAGAATCTTTTTCAATATATTTTTGATATTCATTAAGTGTTGTAGCACCTATTATTTTAATTTTTCATCTACCCATTGCTGGTTTTAAAATATTTGAAGCTTCAAGAGTTCATTCAGCTCAACCAGCACCAATAATTGTATGAATTTCATCAATGAATAATATTACTTCATTTTCTATTTCTGAAGCTTCATCTACAACTGCTTTAATTCTTTGTTCAAATTCTCATCTATATTTAGTTCCTGCAACCATTCAATTAATATCAATAGAAAGAACTCTTTTATCTTTCATAGAAAAAGGCACATCTCAAGCTATAATTTTTTTAGCTAATCATTCAACAATAGCTGTTTTACCAACTCAAGGTTCTCATAAAAGAATAGGATTATTTTTTGTTTTTCTATTTAAAATAGATATTAATCTTTCAATTTCATTATCTCTTCATAAGATATTATCTATTTTTCATTCTCTAGCTTCAGCAGTTAAATCAGTAGAATAAAAATCTAAAGTAGGAGTTTTTGATTTATCATTTTTATTTTTTTCTTGTTTTTTATTTTGTGAAAAAGGATTATCTTGAACCAAATCTTTTATTCCAGAAAGTAAATTTTCTGTTAAAGCTCCCATTACTTGATCAGTTTTCATTTGAGCAGATTTATCTTTATTTTCTGTATTTCCATCAACACTAAGATTCTTTTGTAATTCTAATAAATTAATTTCTAAATCACTAGAATTAATTCATATAAAATCTAAAAAAGAAGGAAGCCAATTTCCAACTTTTAACATAGAAAGTAAACAATCTTCAAGTGTAGCTTTTTCTTTTCAAAGTTCAGCTGCTAATTTTACACTAGCTAAAATAATATCTTTCATTTTAGTTTCAAGTCCTTTATATTTTCATTTTCTATTTTCAGGAAGTTTATTGAAAATACCTTTTCAAATTATTTCTATAACCAATTTTTCATTAACACCATATAAATCAAAAAGTTCTTTTATTGTACCTCCACTATTTAATACAATAGTTAAAAAAACATCTTCTTCAGATAATTCAGAAAAATACACATTTTTAATCCTAACTTCACTATTTATTAGAGCTTTTTTATATCCATCAGAAAAATTATTTTGTATCATTTTTTATTTTTTAGTAATTTTTTTATTTTTTATCTATATTTGATATTAATCTTATACCATTTTAAAAAAAAAACCAATTAAGTAAAGATTTTATTTAGATTTTATTTTTTTAGATTCTTTGTTTTTCTTTTTTCCAAATTTATTTTTCATTTTTCTTGCATTTCTTTCTCACAGCTTATCTTCTAAAACTAAATCAAGATTGGCTTCTTCATCAAAAAGACTCATATCAAAATCTAGTCATTTTTCTAATTTGTATTTATAATCTGTATAAGTTCAAGTTGAAATACTTAATTCTCCTGATTCAATAAACCAAATATGTGTTGATAATTTATTTACAAAATATCTATCATGGGAGATAAATAAAATTGTTCATTTGAAAGCAGAAAGGGAAGATTCAAGCTGTTCTTTTGTATCATAATCAAGATGATTAGTTGGCTCATCCATAATTAATAAATTACATTCTTTTTGTCATAAAATAGCAAAAAGAAGTTTGGATTTTTCTCAACCAGATAAATCTCATACTTTTTTATTAATATCTCATCTTTCAAAAAGATAATGACTTAAATATCAAATTAAATGTTGTTCACTAGAATATAAGTGATGTTTTATAAAATTATCTTTTATAGATAAATCATGAAATAATCATTCATGAAGTTGAGAATAATATACTATATTTAAAGATTTTCATCTAATTAAAAATCAATCTAATAAATCAACTTCTCTCATTATAGTTTTCAGTAGAGTAGATTTTCATATTCAATTTTCTCAAACAATTCAAACTCTCTGATTTTGATATAAAATAGCCTCTTGTATGAAAAATAAGGGTTCTTTTCTACCAATAAAAGCTTCTCTAAAATTAATAACTTTATTACCAGATTCTCAAGAATATTCAAAAAAGAATTTTGGTTTTCTAGGAATATAAGGTGCTGTCACTTTATCCATTTTATCAATCATTTTTTCTCTTGATTTTGCCCAACCAGCTCTTGAACCAGCTCTAAATCTATTTATTAGATTTTTTTGTTTATCTAAATATTCCTCTTGTCTTTTATATTCTCATATTTTTTTACTTTCTACTTTTTCTCTTTGTTCAACATAACCTGTATAATTTTGGTTATAAAAAGTTATTCATCTTCCTGGTTGAACTTCATAAGTTTTTTTACAAGTTTTGTCTAAAAATTCTCTATCATGAGATATAATAACATAACCTCAAGACCATTTATTTTGCAAATATCACTCCAACCACTCTACAGAATTCATATCAATAAAATTAGTTGGCTCATCTAAAAATAATATATCAGGTGATTCTAATAATATTTTACACAAAGCTACTTTTGTCCTTTCTCATCAACTTACTTCAATTAATTTTTTATCTAATAAATCTAAAATTCACATACCATTTGCAACTTGATGAATTTTATTATCATAATCATTTCATCAAATAACATTTAATTGTTCCAATAAGACAGTATATTCATTTATTAAATCCATATTTTCAGGTTCTTTTCACATTTTTTCCTCTATATTTTTTATTTCTTCTTCTTTTTGAATAATATCTAAAAATCATTCTTTCATTTCTTCTTTTACTAATTTTTCTTCATTATCAGAATAAATTTGAGTTAAATATCAAATACTTAAATTTCAAACATTTTCTATAAAACCATCAAAATCTCTTATTTCTCAAATAACAGTTTTCATCAAAGTTGTTTTACCACTACCATTATTTCCCACAATACAAATTCTATCATTTTCATTCACCACAAAATCTATATTCTTTAAAATAATTTCATTATCAAACTCCAGTTTATTTATTTTTATCTTTATATGTTTCACAATATTTTTATTTTTTATAAACTTTTTTCTTTTATCTCTTTAATTATTCTATTTTTAAAATCTTCTAATTTTTCTATAGATTGTTCTTTAGTTTTATAATTTCTAACTGCAACTGTATTATTTTTTTCTTCTTCTTCTCAGATTACTAAAATATAATTATTATGCATTTTCTCAGCCATTCTAACTTTTTTATTCAGTCAATCAGTAGAAAAATCTCAAGAAACTCTTATTCAAGATTGTCTTAATTCTTTCATTACTTTTTCTGCATATCCATCAAATTTTGGCATAACAGGAACAATAATCACTTGTCTAGGAGCTAACCAAAGAGGGAAGACTCATGCAAAATGTTCTATTAAAACTCACATTCATCTCTCTAAACTTCCTGAAATTGCTCTATGAATTACAACTGGTCTTTCTTGTTCATTATTTTCGTTAGTAAAACTTAAATCAAACCTTTCTGGAAGATTAAAATCACATTGAATTGTTGCTAATTGCCATTCTCTACCAATTGCATCTTTGAACATAAAATCAAGTTTTGGTCCATAAAATGCTGCTTCTCATTCAATTCTTTTATATGGAAGATTATTTTCTTTTGAGGCATCTTCAAGAGCTTTTTCAGCTTTTTCCCAATTTTCATCTGTTCATAGATATTTTGTTTTATCTTCTCATCTAACAGATAAAGAAACCCAATAATCTTTTGTCATTCACATTGTATCATAAAATTCTTTTATAATATCAGTTATAACTTTTACTTCGTCTTTTATTTGACCAATTCTACAAAATAAATGCCCATCATCTTGAGTGATTGCTCTTACTCTTGTAAGACCTGATAATTGTCCAGATTTTTCATCTCTATAAACAGTAGCTGGTTCAAAATATCTAACTGGCATATCTCTATAACTAAACTGATTATCTGCAAAAATTTGCATATGATGAGGACAATTCATTGGTTTTAAGAAAAATTTTTCTTTTGAAGTTCCACCAAAAACAGAGAACATATCATCTAAATAATGACCAGCATGACCAGAAGTTTCATATAAACTTTCTTTTGCTAAATGTGGAGTCCAAACTCTTTCATATCAAACTTTAGAATGCAATTTCCATAAATAATTTTCTAATTCTTGTCTAATTACCATACCTGCTGGTTGCATAAGGGGAAGTCCTGGACCAATTAAATCTGAAATTGTAAATAATTTTAATTTTGCTCATAAAATTCTATGATCTCTTTTTTTAGCTTCTTCTAAAAAATGTAAATGTTTATCAAGATTTTCTTTATCATCAAAAGCATAAGAATAAATTCTTGTTAATTGTTTATTTTCTGCATCACCCAACCAATAAGCTCATGCAATTCTAGCTAATTTAAAAGAATTTGCATCTAATTCTCTAGTGTTTTCAACATGAGGACCTGTACACATATCTATAAATTTTAGATTTTTTATTTGTTCTCAATCTAATTCATTAAATTCAGTAAAATGATTTTCAACTAAAAATTCCTGAATTTCAGAGTAATATTCAGAATTTTTTCATTTTGAAATATTATAATAAAAAGTAATTTTATCAGTTAATTTCTCAGTATTTTTAAAATCTAAAGTTTCTATTTTATCTACTAATTGCTTTTTAAATCATTCTCACATTTTATCTAAAATTTTTCTAGCTTCATCAAAACTAACTTCAAATTTATTGAAATTTTGACCTTGTGAAACTATTTTTTTCATAGTTTTTTCAATTTTTTTCAAATCTTTTTCAACTAAAACAGTTTCTCCAAAATCAAAATCATAATAAAAACCATCTTCAGTATCTGGTCATATTGCTATTTTCACATCACTAAAGTTTTGTTTTACAGCTTGAGCCATTATATGACTAAGTGAATGTCTTTTTGTAGATAATTCCATAATTATTTTTTATTTTTTAAAATTTAATTATTAAAAAACTTCTATTTTTTATAAATAGAAGTTTATGAGAAATATATTTTCAGCACAAAAACTAACTATTTATAAATAGAAGTATTAATTGTAATGGTAACAAGTTGTGCTAGGAACATAATGCCTTTTTTAATAACTAATTAAAAATATTATATTTTTAATTTTAAATTTGTCAAAGTAATTAACTATT
>CAZSQW010000025.1:0-8413 GCA_964609055.1 uncultured Candidatus Peribacteria bacterium | reverse complement strand
AAATTTCTGTTCCAAATTTTGGAGACCATAACCCAATCATATAAATAATTTGAGCTATCCCAAAAACAATACCTGCCATAAGAAATGACCATTGTTTAGTAAAGTATTTTTTATAAAAACTTTCCTTTTTTGCCATAATATTAAAATTATTAGTTAAAGTACAATAAATTCACAAATATATTATATACCTTAAAAAAAGAATATACAAAAAAAATGAATTGACAGAATCTGTTTATTGTTTTTAATAAACTTTTTCAATTCATTTTTCAACTTCATCATAAATTTCTAATTTTTTATTTCTGATTAACCAAATTTTATTACTAACATTTTCTAGTAAATCTCTATCATGAGAAACTATAAGAGTCATTCAATTAAATCAATTTAACATTGTTTTAATAACTTCTTTTGAATGTAGATCAAGATGATTAGTGGGTTCATCCATTATTATAATATCTGGTTTTTGTAATAGCATTTTTGTAAGTCAAACTTTGGCTTTTTCTCAACCTGAAAGAGAATTTATTTTTTGATTAACTTTTTCTCATTGAATTAATAATCATCATAAAATTGTTCTAACTTTTTGTTGTTCATTAAGGCTTTCTGAAAGTTCATTAATTATAGAATTTTCCAAATTAAGTTCATCTAAAATTTGTGCAAAAGAACCTATTTTTAAAGTTTCATTTATTTTACTTGTTCAATTTAATGCTTTTAAATCTCACAATATTGTTTTTAAAAGTGTAGTTTTACCAGTTCAATTTGCTCAAATTATTCAAATTTTATCAGTTTTTAAAACATCAATTTCCTCTGGAAGAGTTATTAAATTTTTTGAATATCACACTTCAATATTTCTTAGTTTTATAATTATTTCTGGTAATCTTCTGGTTGTAAAAATACTTATAAATCTAGCTTTTTGTTCATTTTCTGGAAGTGTTAATCTTTTGACTTTTGCAAGAGCTTTTATTCTTGACTGAATAGATGAAGCTTTTGCTGAATTTGCTCTAAACCTGTTTATATAAGCTTCTTCTTCATCTATTATTTTTTTTTGATCTTTATAATCTTTAGATTCTTTTTCATATTTTTCTTGTTTTTGTTTTTCATAATCATTATATTTTCAAACATAATTAATAGCTTTATGTTGATAAATTTCTACTATTTTTTCACTTGAATTATCTATAAACCTTTTATCATGAGAAATTGAAATAATTGCTTTTTTCCAATTTTGACAAAATTTTTCTAAGAAAATAATTCATTCAATATCTAAATGGTTAGTTGGTTCATCAAGAATTAATAAATCAACTTCTTGAATTAAAAATTTTGCAATTTGCACTTTTGTTTGTTCTCAACCTGAAAGACTTAAAACATTTTGTTTCATTTTTTCATTAGAAAATCAGAAATATTTTAAAATATTTTCTTGTAATTCATATTTTTTAAATCAATCATTTTCAAGTAAAAATTCTGTTAATTCTTGAATTGAATTTTCTCCCTCTTCTTTATAAGAGAGATGCTCTGAGGTTTTTATTTTATCTAATTTTCTAACTTTTTCAGTAATTTCTGGAAAAATTTTAAACATTTCTTGCTCCAGAGTATTTTCAGTATTTTCCCAAAAAAGATCTTGTGATAAATATCATATTTTTAAATCTTGAGCTATTTTTATTTCTCATTCTTTTTCCATTAAATCTATTTCTTTACCTATAATCATTTTTAAAAGAGTAGTTTTTCAGCAACCATTTTTTCAAATAAGTGCTATTTTATCAGTTTTATTTACTTTTAAATTCAGTCAATCAAAAAGTTCAGTTAATCAAATATTAGCTTTTAAATTTATAATATTAATTAATCCTGACTGAATTTTTGTTTTTCACTGAAATAGATATTTTGGGATCTTTTCTAAACTGTAGAGATGTTTCTCTGAAACATCTCTTTTATTATTATCTAGATGTTTTTCTAAAAAATCTCATTGATTATCTAGATGTTTCAGAGAAACATCTCTACAACCTTCTAATTCAAATTCTTTATTTACATATTTTTTTAATCTTTTTATTTTAGTTTTTTGTTTTATTTTTGAAGGTTGTTCATCTAAAAAATCCTTACAGATTTCTTCAATTTCATAAAAATTAAAATCTTCTGAGTGAATTTCTAAAACTTCAGTCACAATTTTTTGTAATTCATCTTCTAAATATGTATCTATTATTGTAGCCATTTATGTTTATTAAAAATATTTGTGTAAAGTATAATAAAAAAAATATAAAAAGCTATACAAAATAAAAAGCAAAATTTATATATACAAAAAAAGAGGATTATTTTCTTGACTATTTTTTAAAAACACATAACATATTATAAAATACTAATATATAATTAATCAAAATATGATAAAAAAAATCTTTTTAATAATAGTTTTAATAAGTTTATTATCTAGTTGTTGAAGTGAAGAATTAGAAAAAAAAGTAGTTAAAAATTATTCTACCTATATTGTACAGACTGGAGAGATAAATAGTGTAGAAAAATTTACAGGTTATACTTCAGGAATAAAAGAAGTTATACTTGCTGCAAAATCTCCTTGAAGAATTACTTATTTGTCTAAAAATATTTGAAATAAAGTAAAAAAAGGTGAATTAATTGCAACTCTTGATTGAACAGAAGCTAAAGTAAATTATTCTACAGCAAACAATATTGTAAATAGTTTATATGATTTTAAAAAACAAACTTGATTATCTTTTGATGCTCAAATAAATTCTCTAAAAGCTAAAATAGAACAAGCTAAAATATGAATAGAAGGTGTTTCAACTGGTTTAGAAGATACTAAAAATATTACATCTTCACAATTAGAAACATCTAAAAGTATAATAGAACAATCTAAATTATGATTAGAAACAGCTGAAAAAAAATTGGAAGAAACTAAAAAAACTTTAGAAACTAAGAAAAAAAATATACTAAATTGATGAAAAACAGCTATTACTCAAAATTTTATTTTATCAACAAATATTATAGATTTTATTGATAAAACTCTTTGAATAACTACTAAAAATAAAAGATTTAATGATAAATTTGAAAATTATTTATGAAAAAAAGATTCAATTCAATTAAGAAAAACTGAACAAATATTTAAAGAAACAAAAGTAGAATTTGAAAAATATAAAAAATATTACAATGAAAAAATAGATAAGTATAATCAAAAAGATGATTTTACTTCTTTATCAGAAGAAGAAATATTTTTTTTATTAAAAAAAGCTGAAAAATATTGAAAAAAACAAAAAAAATTATTGAAAGAATTATATATTGTATTAAATAATTCAATAGAAAATATACATTTTCCTGCCTTAATAATACAAGAATATCAAAAAAATATTTCTCAAATGTGAAGTGATTTAGAATCAACTTTATTAACTGTACAATGAAATTTTATTTTGTGAATAAAATGAACTTTACAAAATTTAGAAACTCTTAAAATTGATTGAAATAAATGAATTTCACTTTTAGAAAAACAAATTCAATTAGCAAAAGCTAGGCTTGAAACAGCTAAAAAAACTTATGAACAATATATTGCTATATCTGATTGAAAAGTAAGTTGAATAATTACAAAAAAAGAAATAGCAAATAGTAAATTAAAAGAAGCATATGCTGGACTAGAAGCATTACATTCTCAAAAAGAAGCAGTTTTAAAAGAAATTAATATAAAAATAGCAGAGGCTAAATGATGAAAAGTAAATGCTTGAGTTATGATTAATAACTGAAAAGTTTATTCAAATATTTATGGTATTATTACAATGAAAATGGCTGAAGTATGACAAGTAATTAATGCTTGAATGCCAATTTATAAAGTATCTAATATTTCACAATTAAAAGTAAAAACATCAGTTCCATTATCTATTTTTAAAAATTTAATATTAAATCAAAAAATAGATTTAATTGTTGAGTGATTTGATGAAAAAATTATATGAAAAATAATAACTTTAAATAAACAAGCAAATAAATTTACAAAAAAATATGATATTGAAATTATGATAAATAATAATAAATGAAAAATTCCAGTTTGAGCAATTAGTGTTATTACATTTCAAGAAAAATCTAATTCTAAAAAACTTTGAAATATAATAATTCCAAATGAGGCAATTATTTCAAAATTTGGTTTTCCATCAGTTTATGTTTTAAAAGATTGAAAAGCAGTTTTGAAAAATATAAAAATTATAAAAATGTGAGAAGAACAATCTGAAATTAGTTGAATAAAATTTTTAGATAAAATAATAACTTCTTGAAAAGAAAATATTTTTGATGGAGAAGTATTAGAAAAAAAATAAATAATCTAAATCATGTATTCAACAGAATGCTTTAGCTTTCTGTAAATAATAATTAACTAAAACTTTATGTTTTGAAAAATAGCAGAATTTTTTATAAAAAATAGTAAAATTACTATAGTTTTAATACTTGTGACTTTGATTACAGGTTTTTGAAGTTATATAATTTTACCTAAACAATACAATCCTACAATAGTAGTTCCTGCTTTTCAAATAACAATTCCTTCAATGTGACTTAATAGTGAAGAAATTTCTAAAATTATAGTTTCTCCACTTGAAAATAAAATAATGGAACTTGAATGAATTGATAAAGTATATTGAGTTGCAGGTGATAATTATGGTTGAGTAATGGCTAAATTTAAAGTTGGTGTAGATAAAGAAAAAGCTAAAATTAGATTAATTCAAAAAATTAGAGAAAATTATAATTTAAAACCATTATGAGTTTCAGAACCTATTATAAAAACAATAGATTCTGATGAACTTGCTCAAATAATATTTTCAATTTCATTAAACTATTATCCAGTATCTTCTAAGGAGGGAGAATTAATAATGACTGAAAAAGAAAAATATGTTTATCTTAGGCAAATAGCAAATATAATTAAAAATAAATTAAAAACTACTAAAAATATTACAACTTTGGAAATAGTTGGTTGATATAAAAAGAATTTGGTTATTGAATTAGATTTAGAACAAATAGAAGAAAAAAATGTTGATATAATTCAAATTTATCAAGCATTACAAAAAAACAATTTAAGTTTACCAGTTTGAAATATTGTAAAAAAAGATTGAACTAAAATTTTTATAGAAACAGATTGAAAAATAAAAACAAAACAAGAATTAAAAAAATTAATTATTTCAAATAATAATTGAAATGTAGTTTATTTGTGAGATGTTTCTAATATTAAATTAGCTACTAAAAGATTAGATAAATTAAGTAATATTTATACTGGTAGTTGAAAAACACAAGCTATTTTTTTATGAATATGAAAAGCTCTTTGAACAAATGCAGTTTTTGTGACAAATGATATTTTAGAAAAAATTGATGAAATAAAAAAAGAATTACCAAAAAATATTGATATAAAAATAATTTCAAATGAATGAGCTAAAGCTAGTGTAGCTACTAATATGCTTTTAATTAATTTAGTACAATCAATATTAATTGTTTTTGTAGTTTTAGCTTTATATTTATGAATTAAAAATGCCTTTAATACTGCAATTTCAATTCCATTAACTCTTTGAATGGTTTTTGTATTTGCTTTAATTGCTGGAGAAAACATTAATAAAATTACTCTTTTTGCTTTAATATTAGTACTTTGAATGTTAGTTGATAATTCAACAGTAGTTGTAGAAAATATTTCAAGACATTTACAAGAAAGAGTAAAAACTTGAAAAACAAAATTAGAAGCTGTTTTAGAATGAGCACAAGAAGTTTGAGTTTGAGTGATTTTATCCACTTTAACTAGACTTTTAGCTTTTGCTTCAATGTTTGCTGTTGCTGGAATGATGTGAGAATATATGAATCCAATTCCAAAATTTGCAATTTGGGCACTTCTTATTTCAATTGCAATAGCTTTTACTATCAATCCTTGGATTTCTTATATTTCAGCAAAAAATATAACAGAAGATGATAAAAAAGAAAAAGATAAAGATAAAGAATCTCCATTAAAAATTAGAAAAAAATATTTAATGTTTATGAAATTATTTTTAAATAATGATAAAAAATCTGATAAAAGAAGAAAAATATTTAAAATAACTTTTTGGTTAAGTTTATTTATAATATTAATAGCACCAATTTATTTTGGAATATTTAAAGCTAGAATGCTTCCTAAATCTGATGCAAATCAATTTTATATTTGGATAGATACAAAAAGAGAAAATTCTGCTAAAAAAACTGAGGAAATTGAAAAAGATATCTCAAAATTTTTACTTCAAAAAGACTATATAAAAAATATTACTTCAACAATAGGTCAAGCATATATTTGAGATTTTGCTAATTTATTTAGATGA
This sequence comes from uncultured Candidatus Peribacteria bacterium, assembly GCA_964609055.1. Classification (GTDB taxonomy): domain Bacteria; phylum Patescibacteriota; class Gracilibacteria; order BD1-5; family UBA6164; genus CALLPO01. Next base: position 2,120 of record CAZSQW010000025.1, on the reverse strand, counting down.
GGTCTAAATAGAATTTGAGAAAATCAAATTAGTATGAGAATTAATTTAATTTCTCCAGAAAATTATAAAGAAAAATTTAAAAAAGTTAGAAATAAATCAGAAAAAATTGTTATAGATTTAAGACCAAAATTAAAAGATTATATTTTATCAAAATATCCTGATGTAAAAATACAATTACTTGAAGATCCTCCTGGTCCTCCTGTTAAAGCTACATTTTTGATAAAATTAAAAACAAATGCAAGTGAAGAAGAAAGAGCAAAATTTGTTAATCAAGTAGATACTCAAGTTAAAAAAATTGCTTTTGAACAAAAAATAGTAGATGTTTATAGCTCAGATTCTTCTACTTATAAAAAATTAAAAATTAATTTAGATAAAGAATCTGTAATAAGAGCTGGTTTGACAATTCAACAAATAGAATATACTTTATGAATTATATTTCATTGAAAAGAAACTAATTTAATAACTGATAAAGATTCTTTTGAACCAACAAATATTATACTAACTACTTCTAAATCTGAAATAGATAATATTTCAAAATTACAAAATATTAGTTTTACAAATACAAAATGAGAAAAAATTCCACTTTCTAGTATTGCAAATATAGAATATGCTTTTGTTTCTCCAGAAATTAATTCAGATAATAGGGAAGAAACAACTTATATTTATTGAGAAATGTGAGATAATTCTTTGATTTATCCAGTTATAAAACTATTTTCAAAATTTATGAATAATGATTTCATGTGAGATGATTATAAATTAAAATCTTGGAACTTATATGATATTACTTATATAGGACTAAAAGACTGAAAAAAATATATTTTAGAATGGTGATGAGAATGGGAACTTACAATAGATACTTTTAGAGATTTATGAATGGCTATGTTTATTTCCTTGATTGCAATTTATTTTGTTCTTGTATGACAATTTAGAAGTTTTGGTATAGCTTGAGTAATTATGATAACATTTTTATTAGGATTTTTTGGAGTTTGGCCAGGATTTACATTTTTATATTTATTTCAAAATGAATATTTTTCAGCCACATCAATGATTTGAGTTATTGCTCTTGCCTGAATAGTTGTATGAAATGCAATTATTTTAATAGATTATATAAATGTTTTAAAGAAAAATGGTTTAACTCTATCACAAGCTTTATTAAAAGCTGGATATGTAAGATTTACTCCTATTCTTTTAACAAGTTTAACAACAGTTTTTGGTGCTGCTACAATAATATGAGATCCAGTTTGGTCAGGTCTTGCTTGGACAATTATCTGGTGATTAGTTGTAAGTTCAATTTTAACACTTATAGTTATTCCAATTTTCTTTTATGAAAGTCAAAAAAATATTTGGAAATAAAAAAAAATTATATAATATGAAAAAATATTTATTTAAAATAAAAAATGGTAATAAAAATAAAAAAACAAAAGAAATCATTAGCTTCTCAATTTGGTATTCCTTGAGCAAGTAAAGAAAGAAAAGGCTTTCAGAAAAAAACTTGAAGTCAAAAAAAGAAAAAACCTCAACCTTTTATAGTACAAGATGAATATTATCACAAAGCTAAAAAAGATGGTTTTAGAGCAAGAAGTGCTTATAAATTAATGGAAATTCAAGAAAGATTCAATATTATAGAACCTGATATGGATATATGTGATGTTTGAGCTGCTCCTTGAAGCTTTATTCAATATACAAAAAGAATTATAAAAGATACTGGTAAAATTGTTTGAATTGACTTAAAACCAATTTCTAAATATTCTCAAACTAATATTAATACAATTGTTCATTCAATTTTAGAAATTGATACTTTAATCCCAAAAGTTGAAGTATTTATTGGTGAAGGTAAAAAATTTGATTTGATGTTATCTGATATTTGAGCTGATACTACTTGAATTAGAGATTTAGATCAACAAAAATCTGTAGAATTAAATACAAAAATCATAGAATTTTCAGAAACTTTTCTTAAAAAATGATGAAATCTTTTATTAAAAGTTTTTAAATGAGATGAATTTTATGAACTAATCAAAGTTATAAATAAACATTTTGAAAGATTTACTGAATTCAAACCTGATGCTTGTCGTGATAGAAGTTTTGAAGAATTTGTAGTTTGTTGGGGAAGAAAATAAAAA
>CAZSQW010000024.1:0-8567 GCA_964609055.1 uncultured Candidatus Peribacteria bacterium | reverse complement strand
TTTATATAATATACTTATACTAATATAGTATATATTTTTTTTATTTTGTGAAAAGAAAATTAATATTTTTTTTTATTGCATTTTTTTTATTTTTAGTAATAATGTATTTATTATTTTTTAAAAAAATCCTACAAAATGAAATTTAAAAAAACAAAAATTATTGCTACTTTATGACCTGCTACTGATACTAGTGAAAAAATAGAGGCATTATATAATGCTGGTGTTAATATAGTTAGAATAAATTATTCTCATTCTAATTATGAATATTTTGGCTGAATTTTAGATAAAGTTCAAAAATTAAATAAAGAATGAAAAACTAATTTAGCTATTTTAACAGATACTAAATGACCAGAAATTAGAACAAAAGCTATAGAAAAATCAGTTGAATTATTAAAAAATGAAGATTTTATTTTAACTACATATAATAATGAAAAAAATATTATAAATAATGATAATAAAAAAGTTATAGTTTGTGATTATGAATATATTATTGAAGATTTAACAATAGACCATATTATTGATATTGATTCTGGTTTATTAAAATGTAAAGTTATTGAAAAAAATTCTACTTCACTTATTTGTAAAGCTTTAAATGCTCATAATGTTGCTTGAAAAAGACATTTAAATTTACCTTGAATTAAAATAAAACTTCCTTGAATAACAGAAAGTGATAAATCTGATATAAAATTTGCTTGTGAAAAATGAACAGATTTTATAGCTTTAAGTTTTGTAAGAAATAAAAAAAATATAGAAGAATTGAGAAATTATTTAAAAGAAATTAATGCAGAAGAAAATATTCAAATTATTTCTAAAATTGAGAATAAAGAAGCATTAGATAATATTGATGAAATTATTGAATATTCTGATTGAATAATGATAGCTAGATGAGATTTATGAGCTGAAATTGCTTTTGAAACTTTACCAATAATACAAAGAGATATTGCAAATAAATGTAAGCAAGAGGGTATTTATTTTATTGTTGCAACACAAATATTAGAAACAATGATTAATAATCCAATACCAACTAGAGCAGAAATAACAGATATTTTTAATGCAGTTATGCAAAAAGCAGACTGTACTATGCTATCAGGAGAAACAGCAATGGGAAAATATCCAATAGAAGCTGTAGAAACTATGGTAAATGTATTAATACATACAGAATCTAATATTAAGTATAATCATAACTATTGTACTACAAATTTAGGAATTAATGAAAATAGAAAACAATTAATTAAAAATGCTATAAATGCAGCTGAAGCAATTAATGTAAAAGCAATGATAGTATTTTCAAAAAGTTGATTTATGGCAAAAACTACTGCTGCTTTTAGACCAAACATACAAGTATTCTCTTTTTGCTTTAATAATTCACTAAGAAGAAAACTTTCAATTTTATTTGGTTTAAAAACTATGAAAATAGAAGAACAGGAAAGCTCAGAAAAAAATACAGAATTAGCTATATTAGATTTAAAAAACAAGAATTTATTAAAATTATGAGATGAAATTTTAATATTATATGGTATTGTAAGATGAGAAGAAATGATTCCAAATATTCAAATAATAAAAGTAAAATAAAAAACTATATCTTTTATATAAAAAGATATAGTTTTTTTATTCTTTTAAAATAAATACTTTTATTATTTTGGTTGATGTATTAAAATTAGTATCAGTAACATTAATTTTAACTTCATAAGTTCAAGGTTCTAATCATTTAGAAGAAATTGGAACTACTATTTTTCTTGATTTTATAATTGTAGGTATTTTTTTTCAGTTAAAATATATGTTTACTGCTCTTATTGGACTTGTATCTATAAAAGAAGCTCTTAAATTAAATTCAGTATTTGGTTTAAGAATTATTTCTCATCTCACTGGATTTTTAAGTATTATTTCAGGCGGAGTTAAATCTTTTCATCATATATAAATATTTTTAGTTATAGATTTTGAATAAAATTGATTATCTATAGCTTTTATTGTTAATATTGCTTTTCATATTATTGTAGATGGTATATTGAATGCTCATCTATATCATCATTTTAATTTTCAAGGTAATTTATAGCTTGCAATCATTTCTCAATTTAAAAGAATTTCAAGTTTTATTATTGGATTTATACTTTTATATGCTAATTCTACATAATTAGATCAATGTACTAGATTTCAATTATTTTGAAGTTTTATTCATACTTTCATATTTGAATCTTTATTTCATCTTTCACAAATTTCATTATTATATTTTTCTTCTGAAAAAGAAGATAATTTTGAAACAGGATCTTGCCAGTTTGCCCAATTAGGTTTAAGTGATTTATATCTTATTCATTTAACTTTTTTTATAGCATCTTTTGGAGTATTTTCTGTAACTTTTCAATTACATAAAACATCAAATTCTTTTGAAAAATAACTATTGTCATATTCTATAGGTGTATTAATAAAAAGTCATTCTTTTTTTGATTTTACAGGAGTTAAATTTGTTACTAATTTTCAAGAGTCTAAAGATATAAGAACTGTTTTAATTCAATTAGGTTTTTTCCATTTTTCTACAGTTTTTCATTTATGAACAGCTAACATTAGATTTTTCATTATTGGTCCTGCTCATTCTAATCAATTTCAAGAATAATATAATTCTTTACCATTTGTATTCCCTGCCCAAGAAACTGTAGTATATTGAGGAGTAAATCAAATTGTCCATAAATTTTGTGGAAAAATCTTTTTATTTCATCTTGAATCTTTAAATTGTTTAGTTGAAGTACCTGTTTTTGCAGCCATAATTCTATCAGGAATAGTTAAATAAGTATTCCAAAATTTTGGTCTAGTTTCTGAATTAGTTAATATAGAAGTAATTAAATAAGCAGTTTCTTTAGGTATAGCTTCTTTAACTTTTTTTTGTTCTTTTTCTTTTATTTTTAAATCAATTCAATTTTTATCTATTATTTTTAAGATAGGTGTAATTTCTTTTTTATATCCCATTGAAGCAATTGTAGAATAAGCTGTTGCTAATTCTAAAGGAGTCATTTCTCCTGTTCATAAAGCTAAAGGTGAACCATAAAAATATTCTTTTCAATATTTGTTTTTATAATATTTTTTGAAATCATAATATGTTTCTACTCATAATTTTCTCATAAAATCAATTATAGAATTTTCTTTTCCAGCTAGAAAAAACATTTTAATTGCAGGTACATTTCTAGAATAATTAAGTGCTTTTTCAATACTTATTTTATTCAGAAATTTACTATCAAAATTATTAGGTGTGTATCAACCTGGAAAAACAGTTTTTGTATCAAAAATTGGTGTTTTTGGTCAAATCTTATTTTCTTGCATAGCTAAAGCATAAACAAAAGGTTTAAAAGTACTTCCAGGTTGTAATTTAGAAGTTATTATATTATTTTTTCAATCAATTTTTTTATTGTAATAATCTTTTCAACCTACCATAGCTAATATTTCTCATTCTTTATTGTCAATTAAAACAACAGCAGCATTGTTTGCATTAAATTTTGATAAATTTATTTTTACTTGTTTTTCAACTATTTTTTGAGCCTTTTCTTGTAATATTGGATCAATAGTTGTATAAATTTTAAATCATCATTCTTCCATTGCTGTTTTTCAATATTTTTCTTCTAAATAATCTTTTACATAAAAAACAAAATGTGGATATTTGATTTTTACTTTATCTTCTTTAAAATTAAATAAAATAGAATCAATTATTGCTTTTTTAAAATTTTCTCAGCCATTTTCTCATTTTATAGAAAGGTATCAATCTTCTAACATTCTTTGTAAAATAAAATCTTTTCTTCAAGTTTGATATTCAATATAATTATTTCATACTTTCACTCTTATATTATTTAAAAGATTTAATAAATTTGAGTATTCTATATTTGTACATCCATCATTATCTATTTTAGAAATATTTTTAAAATTTTCTTTCTTCATACCACATACTAATATTCTACTAGATTTTTTTTGTAATTCTTTTATTTTAAGATTAGAAATCACTTCCTTAAGAGCAATGATTTCTTTACTATATTTTAAATTATCAGAATTTGGAAATATAGTAATTTTATTTTTTTCTATTAAACTTTCTTTTTTATTAGAATTATTTATTCATTTAATAATATTTGCACTATAAATATATGGATATCAAACTAATCTTGGATATCAAATAAGTACTCATTTTTTATTTTTAAACCTATAAGGTGAAAAAAGAGTTGGTCATTTGGGAATAGAAGCTAAAATAGCCGATTCTAAATAATTTAATTCACTTGCACTTTTATTAAAATATGTCTTAGAAGCTTGCTCAATTCAATAAGCATTATTTCAAAAAGAAATTTTATTTAAATAAAGTTCTATAATAGTCTCTTTTGTATATTTATTTGTCATTTTATAAGAAAGATAAAGCTCTTTTATTTTTCTTTCATAACTTCTTTCATTTGTTAAAAATGTATTTTTAATTAATTGTTGTGAAATTGTTGAAGTTCATCAAATATATCCTGTTTTAGCTCATTCAATTAATGCCCTTATCAATCAAATAAGATCAAATCAAGGATTTGTCCAAAATCTTTTATCTTCTCAAGCTACAATTGCATTAATCATATTTTTACTTATTTTTTCAAAACTTACATATGTTCTTTTTTCTTTAAAAACACTATATAATAAATTTCATTCTCTATCATAAATACTAGAAGTTTGAGGAATTGAAAATTCTTTTAATTTTGATATTGGAGGTAAAGGATTAATTATTTTTTTATACAAAACAAAACCACCTATTAATAAAATTAGAGTTGATATTAATGTTAATATTAGTAAAAATTTTGAAATTTTTTTAAATAAAGTTCTTTTTTTTATACTCTTTTTTTTAACATACTTTCTCTTTTTTTTAATATTATATATTACCATATTTTTAATTTTTATTTTATGAATAAAATTTCTATTCTAGTATTTGTATCTTTTGCATATTTAGGTCAAAATTTATTAAATATGATATTTTTTTCTTCTATATTTAAATATTTTTTTAAAAATAATATCGTATTAGATTTTTTATCAATTCAATTTATAATTAATTTTGTTTTTCAATTATTAGCTTCTATACTTATTTCTGAAAATTTTTCTTGTTCAATATCTTTTTTTAAAGTATGTAATTTATTTTCTTTTTTTAATTTATTGTAATCTAAAAGTGAAATATCATTAACTTTGCTAATTATTTTTGTTTTTCATCAAAATCATCATTTGCTTCCTAAGTATTTATCTGGAATATGTCCAATTATCTCTAATGGATTTATATTTAATCAATACTTAATTAATTCTTCTTTTAATAATAAAGCTTCCTTTTTATGGCTATTTTTACTAAAAATAGCAATTTTTTCTTTTTTATTTAAAATATCAGGATTATTAAAAATAATATCAGAATATATATGTATTTTTTTAAAATCTTCTATATTTAAATAATTTGAATCTCAAGATAATAATACACTTTGTCATCAAAAATATTTTCTTTGAGGATAGAATAAAAATCATCATTTTACACATTCTTCTTTTTTTATACAGCTAGTATTTAATGTTGAAGAATAAAATTGTAAATTATCTTGTGATTTTATACTTGTAGCTATTTTTATAAAATTAATTAATCAAATATCAGTTTGTATGTATGTATCAAAAATAGTATATATTTTTTTTATTTTAGTAGGGCTTGTTAAATAAGTTTTAGAAAATATTTTCTCTTTTAATGATTTTATTACTTGTTGCTGTCTTTTATTTCTACTAAAATCTCATCATGTATTTTTTCTACTCCTCACATACTTTAAAGCTGTTTTTCAATCTAAAATCCAATTTCATTTTCTTAAAATAAAAGTTTGATATCAATGATTATTATCAGGAAATTTTTCATCAATAAGAGTTTTTGGGACATTTACTTTTACTCATCATACTTGATCAATCAATTTAATAAAACCTTTGAAATCTATATTTATATAATAATCTATTTTTTCATTAATTATTTCTTCAATTTTATTTTGAAGTTTTTGCATAGATTTTTCTCTATTTTGTGTTTGTTCTAAATTCATTACATATAATGCATTTATTTTTCATTTTATAAAATTATTATTTTTATCCTTTAAATTGTAATTTACATATAAATCTCTAGGAATTGATAATATACTTATATGCTTTTTTTTCTTATGGTAACTAAGTACCATTAAACTATCTGTAAGTTCTGGGGCATCATTTCAATATCATCATCTTCCAACTATTAAAAAATTAATTTTTTCATCATTATTTTTATTTTCCTCTTCTATTTTTTTATTTTCCTCTTTCTTTTTTTCTTTTTCTCTTTCTTTATAGCTAATATTACTAGTGTTTTTATTTTCATTAGTTATTTTAATATTTTGAGCATTTAATTTATTGAATAATAAAAATAAAATAATAAAAATAATTATAATTCAAAAATACGAAAAATAATTAGCTATTTTATTATTACTTAATTTTATAAATTTAAATTTTGCTAAAAAATTAGTGTTTTTATTTTTTTGAAAACTAGTATTTTTTATTAATGTTATTTTTATTTTTTTCTTTTTAAACATTTTATTTTTATTTTTTTATTACATAAAAAATATCTATATTTATTATAGATATTTTTATTATTTTACAATATTTATTTACTTATTTTTTCTTTTACTTCAGAAAATTTTGAAACAATATTCTTTTTTATTTTATTTATTTTATTAGGAGTGTTTTTTTGTAAATCTTTTAAATCTTCTTTTTTATCTTCTACAAAATTTTCAAATTCATTTTTAGCTTTATCAAATTTTTGATTTAAAAGAGTTTTATTTTCTTCTGTTAAAATATTTTTTTTAAAACTTTCAAGTAAATTTTTATGAGTATCTATGAAATTATTTATAATAATTTTTTGAGCTTCTTTATTGTCTCATTTTACCTCTTCTAATTCTTCTCTAACCTTTTTACCTTTTTTATCATTATATAATGATGTAATTAAGCTTCATACAACATATCAACCAACTAATAATAAGGTTTTTTGACCAATTCCAAACATTTTTTTAGAAATTAATAATTAAATATAATTTATACTTTATTAAGTATATTACTTTTAAAATAAAATCAAATTTTTTTATTTTTTCAATATACTTTTACTTTGATTTTTTTACAAATTTACACATAATTACACAAACACTTCCATTTTAGAATATAAATAATTTAAATCATTTACCTACACTCATTACAAATTCAATTCAAAATAAAACTATGATTTTTTACTTTAAATCAAAATTGTGTTTCTAAATTTTTAATTTCTCAATTTATAAAACATCAAATATTTTCACTTTTAGAGCAAATATCACAAATGAAATGATGATGATGAGTTATTTTTTTTGAATAAATTTTTTCATTATTAACTCAAAAATCTTCTAAAATTTCTCAAGAATTAAGCAGTTTTTCTATATTTCTATAAACTGTAGTCTTGTTTATTTTATTATCTAATTTTTCTAAAATTACTTTTACTGTACTTCAGCATTTTTTTTCAGAAATTATTTCTAATATTTTTTGCTTATTTGACATAATTATTTATTTTTATTTAATTAAAATTATTATTTTCTTTTATAAATTAAACTTAGTATAAAAAAGATTATTAAAATTAAAACAATAGTTGCTCAACTAGAAGTATTTAAAAAGTAAGAAATAAATAATCCTAACATTACACTAAAAACTGAAATTAAACTTGATATTATAAATGAAAATTTTAGATTTGGTGAAATAATTTTAGATATATTTGCAGGAATAATTAAGAAAGCTCATATTAAAAGTATTCAAAATATTTTGATACTTATTGCAATAAAAATAGATAAAAATATTAGAAAAAATAAATTATACAAATTTGTTTTTATTCACTTTGATTTAGCTAAATCTTCATTAATTATAATTGCTAAAAATCTTTTTCAAAAAATATAAAAAAATAAATATAAAATAATTAGTAAAATACTAAGTATTATTAAATCTAGTTCATTAATAAATAATATAGATCAAAATAAAAAACTATTGATATCAAGAGTTAAATTTCAGAGAAATCCTGTTACAAATATTCATCAAGCTATTCAAGTTTGAGCTATAATTTCTTTTGTGGATTCTTTTGTTATAAAACTAGTTTTTTCTATAAAAAATATTAATAAGCTTCATATAATTCAAAAAATAAATGCAAATAAATAATAATCTCAATTGAAAAGTAGTGAAACTGCAACTCATAAAAATAAAAAATTTGCTATAGAATGAGTAATATTTGCCTCTTTTCTCATAACAATAAAAACTCCTAAAATAGAAGCTATTAAAGATATTAAAATTCCTCATATAATTGCTTTTTGAAAAAAAGAATACTGTAAGATTTCTATCATAAATTTATTATTAATAATAATACAAGGCCCTAAAGGAACCTTGTTGATTTATTGGATTATTCCTCCAAATAGGCATAATACTTTAGCTTTCTGAACATTTATCTTTTTTACAAGAATGAGGTTCATGTTTATATGGAAGAGTATATTCTCCAAAAATACTTTTTGTGATTTCATTATTTCATACTTCTA
>CAZSQW010000023.1:0-8679 GCA_964609055.1 uncultured Candidatus Peribacteria bacterium | reverse complement strand
CTTTTATAAAGATTTATTTTTTTAGTTTATTTCATCTATTTCTTTTAATGAATTTATTCATATACTTGTGACAAGTGTAAATGCAACTAATGAAATAAATAGTCCTATTAAAGAAAAAATTAAAGTTTTTTTTCAACTTTTTACTTTTTCTTCATCTCAACTAGCAGTCATAATTTGAAATCATCACTTCATTACAAATATTAATGAAAAAATTCATATAAATCCTATCAAAAATTCTATAGAAGGAGATATTGATTTAATAATATCTCCTTCTCAAGTAGTATTTCTAAACTCTTCTGAAACATTTCATAATCCAAATGGATCATTAGCAAATGAGTTTTTTATTAATATAATTATATATATTAATACAATTATTTTTTTCATTAATAAATTATTTAAAATTATTAAACTCCTGCTCCTCCACTTACAGTATCTGCTTCAGTAAAAATCCAACCAACTAATGTATAAGCTATTAATACAACAAAAATACCAATTAAAGAATTAATAAGTGTAGTTTTACCTTTTTTAACTTTATCTTCATCTCAAGCAGCAGTCATAATTTTAAAACCACCATATACTGCAAATACTACTGCAATTATTCAAGTGAACGTTAAAATAAATGTTAAGATATTTGATATCATTTGCATTAATGTCATACCTCCTCAACCACCATCTCAAGCAAATTCTTTAGCTTTTGTTTCACCAAAATCTAAAGCTCAAGCAAAAGCAACAGAACTTAATGCAACAGCAGAGTATGCAGTTGTTTTTATAATATTTTTCATATTGTATTTTTAATTAATTATTAAAATATTCTAAAATACTATAATAGTATACATAAAAACCTTAAAAAAACCAAACTTTTTTTTTAGTTTTTTTTGTTTTGCTTTTAAATAAAAAATTATTATAATTTTGTTAAATATAAATATATTATTTTAAAAATATTAAATCAAAAAAGTCTATATGATTAGAAATGAGTTATTAAAAGAACTAAGAGAACATTGAATAAAAAATTCTATCCCAAACATAAGTGATACAAATGCTAAATTTTTAAGTGATTTAATTCAGATAAAAAAAGCACAAAATATATTAGAAATTGGAACAGCTAATTGATTTTCTACAATTCACCTTGGAATTGCAGGAAAAAAACATTGATGAAAAGTAATTTCTATTGAACTTTCTATTCCCTCTTATGCAGAAGCTCAGGAAAATATAAAAAAAGCTGGACTAGAAAAAACTATTGAATTAATATTCTGAAATGCACTTTATGAAATTCCAAAATTTAAAAATAAACAATTTGATTTTGTATTTATTGATTGAATGATGAAAGCAACTAAAAATTTTTTATGACTAGTTTGGAATAAAGTAGAAATTTGATGAGTTATTATTATTGATGATGTTATAAAATTTAAAAATAAAATGCCTTGATTTAAAGAATTTCTTGTTAAAAATAATATTATACATAATATTATACCAATTGATGAAGATGACTGAATAATAATGATTATCAAGCAAGATTTTAAAATTGATTATGTAGTGGAAAAAATGGGTTAAAAAAAATAATTGAAAAATAAACAATGAAATATATAATAAGATTGTCTCCAGAGTTGACTATTAAATCTAAGCCTGTGAGAAAAAGAGCATTGATTTTGCTAAAAAATAACATAAAAAAGCATTTTGATTTTAATGAAATTCCTGTTCATATTACTTGAAATTGGGATGTAATAAATGTTGAATATAACAAACTAATTCCCCCTTCTAAAGGGGGGCTAGGGGGAGCTGAAACTATTAATAGAAAAATAAAAAATATTCTATCTAAAATTTCTGGTATTTCCCATTTTATGGAAGTAGCTACTTTTTCTATTGAAGAATGTAGCTCAAAAGAAGAAATTTTTGATAAAATTTACCAAGAAGTTTCAAAAATTTATTTAGAAAATCTTAAATGAAAATCTTTTGTAGCAAGAGCTAAAAGAACAGGATTACACTGATTTACTTCAAGTGATATTGAAAGATATGTTTGATGATGACTTTTAAAATATGGTGAAAATTGTAGAGTTGATTTACATAATCCAGAAATTAAAGTAACTTTTGAAATTAGAGATAATATTTTTCATGTAATAAAAAATTCTATCAAATGAGTTGATGGTTATCCTATTTGATTTCAAGATAAAGTTGTGAGTCTTATTTCTGGTGGTTTTGATTCTGGAGTTGCAACTTATTCTATGATGAAAAGAGGTTGTCAGGTCGATTATTTATTTTTCAATTTATGAGGTTCTGCTCATGAACTTTGAGTAAAACAAGTAAGTCATTATTTATGGAAAACTTTTTCTATTTCACATAAAAAAGCAAGATTTATAACTGTAAATTTTGAATGAATTATTGAACAACTTTTAACTAAAGTTAATCATAAATTTAGATGAATTTTATTAAAAAGATTTATGTTAAGAGTTGCTTCAATGATAGCTGAAAATAATTATTATGCTTTAATTAAATGAGATAGTTTAGGACAAGTTTCAAGTCAAACTCTGAAGAATATGTATGTGATAGACAAAGCTAGTGATTGCCTTGTTTTAAGACCATTAATTGCAGATAATAAACAAGAAATAATTGATGTTTCAAGAAAAATTTGAACTTATCATTTTGCTTGTAATATGCCTGAATATTGTGGAATAATTTCAGATAAACCAGCTACTTGAGCAAAATTAGAAGATATTTTAGATGAAGAAAAAAACATAGAAGATTCAGTTTTAACTGATGCTTATATGAATAGAAAAATTGAAAAAGTAGCTGAAATGTTAGAAGAAAACTTTGAAAGAAAATTAGAAATTGAAACTGTTTATGAAATATGAGAAAATGAAATATTAGTAGATATTAGAGAAGAAGAAAATAGAAAAGAAAAAATTAAAAGTAATTTAGAGATACCCTTTTTTAAAATAAATTCAGAATTTCCAAAATTAGACCAAACAAAAACATATTTATTTTATTGTGAAAAATGAGTTTTATCAGAACTTCATTGATTATATTTAAAAGAATTAGGTTTTAAAAATATCAAAATTTATAGAACAGAAAAACCAAAAATTTCTGTTTATAAAAAATAAAAATTAAAAAAATACTTAAAAAAATATGAAAAAAATATTATTAACATTGTCTGTTTTACTTTTTATAATAATAGGAATTACTATTGCACTAGCTAATTATATTAATTTTGAAAAAAATATTAAATTTTTAGATTCTACAAGTAAAAATATTATAACTAGTTCTCAAAAACTAAATTGAATCATTGTTATTTTTAAAAGTAATACTGATATTTCAAATTATAAAATAAAATCTATCTGTAAAAATAATTTTAAATTTCTTTGAAAACAAAATAAATTATATGTTTTTAATTTAACATTACTTGATAATAATTGTACAAATCCTAATTTTGTTTTAGAAAATAATAAAGAGATTTTTTCTAAAAGTCATTTTAAATTAAAAATTGAAAATACAGCTAGTATATTTGCCAAAATAATTGATTATAATAATGATTATATTAATAAATTAAATAAAGTTTTAATTCAAAAAATTGAAAAATATAGTATATATAACAAGAATAATAAAACTAATTTTAAAGATTTTAAAAATAAAAGATTTTATGAAGAACTAATATATAAACAAAAAATAGTAGCTCATATTTTAAATAGAAGAAACTTAAAATATATTTCTCCAGTAAAATGATATAAAATATCAGAAAAATTAAATGAAATCCCAAATGCTGAAAGACCTTATAGAAAACATTATACAGATGGAATTCACCGTTGATGGGATATTATGACTCCTAGAGGAACAATGAGTTCTGCCTTAGATGATTGAATTATTATTAGAATTGTTAGAAATTTTAAATTTGAAGATTTATGAAAAATAGTTAAAAAAGGTGATATAAATTATACTCAACAGTTAAGAAATCTTGATATTTTAAGATGAAATCAAGTTTGGTTAAAAACATCTAAATGAGATGTTGTATTTTATTCTCATTTATGAGAAATTAATAAAAATTTAAAAGAATGAGATTTTATTTCTGTCTGAACTAACATTTGAACAATAGATAAAAGTTGAGTTCCTGATAAAAATTATACAAATTTCCACTTACATTTCCCTATTCAAAAAAATCCTTATATTAAAAATAAAGCAGGAAGATATTCTTGGGAAGATTATATGGCTTGGGATTGGTATTTGAGATGATTAGATGCTACTGCTGTAATCAAATGACAAAGAGATGTTTTTATAAAAGAGGCATTTGAAAATAAAAAATAATTATGAAAAAAGAATGAAAAAAAAGAAAAAAATACAGTGAGAAATAACCAAAAATAAAAAGGCTTTTTTTGATTATGAAATAATTAAAAGTTATGAATGATGAATTGAATTAAAATGATATGAAACAAAAAGTATTAGACACTGACATATTAATCTAAAATGAAGTTTTTTAACTATAAATTGAACAGCTCTTTATATTCAAAAGATGCATATTACTGCTTGGAAAGCTCTTCCAAATAGATGAACAATTGATACTTTTAGAGAAAGAAAAATTTTTCTTCATAAAAAAGATATTGAATATTTGTCCTGAAAAATTAAAGAAAAATGAAATACATTAATTCCATTATCAATGTATTTTAAAGGAAGTTTAATCAAAATTCAAGTATGATTAGTTAAATGAAAAAAACAATTTGAAAAGAAACAAGTTCTTAAAGAAAGAAGTATGAAAAAAGAAGCAAATATTGCAGCTAGTAAATATTTATAACTAAAATAATATAATATATTATGAATAAAGAAAGAAATATTGCTTTTATAGATGCTCAGAATCTACATTTATGAACTCAAACTGAAAATTGGAAAATAGATTTTAAAAGATTTAGGATTTATTTAAAAGATAAATTTAAAGTTGAAGAGGCATATTTCTTTTTATGATTTATAAATGATGAACATCAAGAAATGTATAGAAAAATACAAAAAGCTTGATTCATATTAGAATTTAGAAATCATAATTCTAATATGATTTGAAAGAAAAAATGAAATGTTGATGTAGATATTGTTTATGAAATAATGCATAGATTACTTGAAGAAAGAGATTTTGATAAAATAGTTTTAGTTAGTTGAGATTGAGATTATATAAAACTAGTTAAATATTTAATTGAAAAAGATAGACTTAAAAAAATACTTTTTCCAAACAAAAAGTTTTCTTCACTTTACAGAAAAATTCAACCAAAACATTGATTGAATTTAAGTATAAAAGATATTAGAAAAAAGTTTGAGTACAAAGAAAATTAAACATAAAAAAAAGAGGTGCCCTTAGGTATCTCTCCGTTCGGTCCCTCTTTCGTGGTGAACAAATATATATTATCATAAAAAGATCAAAAAGCAAAACTTTTTTAAAAAATAATTAATAAAAAAATAAAAAAATGTTAGATATAAAAATAATTAGAGAAAATCCTGAATTAGTTAAGGATAATATAAAAAAAAGAAATTTAACACTTGATGTTGATGCTTTTTTAGAATTAGATAAACAAAAAAATTCTTTGATAGTAAAAACTGATGAGCTAAGAGCTTTGAAAAATAAAGTTAGTAAAGAAATACCAACTTTATCTAATGAAGAAAGACCTGCTAAAATTGTTGAAATGAAAAAAGTTTGAGAAGAACTAAAAAATCTTGAAATTACTCAAAAAGAAGTAAATCAAAAGTGGTATGATGAGTACATAAAATTTCCAAATTTATTAGACCCAACTGCTGCTATTTGAAATGATGATGAAGATAACAAAGCAGTAGATACTTTTTTAGAACCTACTAAATTTGATTTTGAACCAAAAGCCCATTATGAAATTGGAGAAAAAAAATGATGGATAGATGTGGAAAAATGATCAGAAGTTAGTTGAGCAAGATTTTGGTATTTGAAATGAGACTTAGTTTTTTTACAATTTGCACTTATTAATTATGCAATGAGTCAATTAGGAAATGAAGGTTTTACACCAATTCTTCCACCACTTATGACTAAACAAAAAGCAATGTTTGGGACAGGTTTTTTTCCAGCTGATGAAGATTGATTATATCAAGTAAATCCTTGAATGGATGAACTTTATATGATTGGTACAGCAGAAGTTCCAGTAACTTCTTATCACTCAGATGAGGTAATTGATGTTGAAAAACCTAAAAAATATGTAGGTTATTCTACTTGTTTTAGAAGAGAAGCTGGTTCAGCTGGTAAAGATATGAAATGAATTTTAAGATGACACCAATTTGATAAAATTGAAATGGTTACTTTTTGTAAACCGGAAGTTAGTCAAAAAATGCATAATGAAATGGTTGCAATTGAAGAAAAAATATGGCAAAATTTATGAATCCCATACCAAAAGTTAAATGTTTGTAGTGGTGATTTATGAAATCCAGCTATGAAAAAAATAGATTTAGAAGCTTGGATGCCAGGACAACAAAGATTTAGAGAAGTGACAAGTTGTTCAAATGTATGAGAATATCAATCAAGAAGATTAAATATAAAATATAAAGATTTAGAAGGAAAAAAACAATTTGTACATACTTTAAATGGTACAGTTATTGCTCTTTCAAGATGTTTAATAGCAATTATTGAAAACTATCAAACAAAAGAGTGAAATGTTAAAATTCCAGAAGTTTTAATTCCATTTATGGGAGGTAGAAATGAAATATAAAAAATTATATTTCTACATTTCTATAATGAGTAACCTGATTAGAGGTTGCTTTTTTTATTATTGCAATTACATCAAACCTAATATTTTCAAAATCTATATTATTTTTAACACAATAAAAATCTATAGTTCTTCTAAATTTTCTTAATTTTCATTTAGTAATAGATTCTTCTGGAGTTCAAAATTTTTCTCAAAATCTATATTTAACTTCAATAAAGATTGTAATTCCCTCTTTTTTTGCAATAATATCTACTTCTCAAAATCTTCCAAACTTAAAATTAGTAGTCTCTATAATATATCAATTAGATTGTAAATATTTTATAGCAACTACTTCTCAATAATCTCATATTTGTTTTGTAGACATAATTTTTAATTATTATATATAATTTAAGTATATTTATTTTTATTAAAAAAGCAAAAAATAAAATTTTATACTTTTTAACACTAAATTTTTTTTCAAATTGATTTATATTAAAAAATCATTAAATTAATTACATATTATCAACAGAGTGTTTTTAACCCTTTGTGTTATTTCCAATTAAAAAAAATATGAAATTTACTATTGATACACATTTATTAAGAGAAACATTATCTGTTGTAAATCATGCTACTGCAAGTATTACTACTACTCCTATTTTGGAAAGTATTTTGATAAAAGTAAATTATGAAAATATAGTTTTTACTTCAAATAATCTTGAAATGGCTATTGAATATGTTGTGAGTGAATGAATCAGTGATTTGAGTGAAGGTGCTTTTTGTGTACCATCAAAACTTTTTACTAGTTATATTAGTTTAGTACAAGATAATACTATTAGTTTAGAGTTAATTAAAAATAATAGTATTGAATTAAAATCTGAAAGTGGTAATATTAAAGTAAAATGAGTTGAAGCATCAGATTTTCCTGTAATACCTTGAGTAAAAGAAGAAACTAGTTTAATTTTAAAATGAAGTGTTGTAAAAAAAGCTATTGAAAAAACTCTTTTTTCTTCTGCTGAATGAAATATAAGACCAACTTTAGCTTGAATATTTGTAAATATTAGTTGAAATGTGGCAAAATTTGCTTCAACTGATAGTTTTAGACTTTCTGAATACAAGACAAAATTATCTTCTGAAATAACTAATTCATTTTCTCAAATAATCCCTAGTAAAACTACTAATCAATTAAAAAGTATTTTAAAAGATAATGAAGAAGTAAAGATAATTTCTTGAGATAATCAAATTGCTTTTATTTTTGGAAATACTAAATTTTATTCAAGATTATTAAATGGTAAATTCCCTGATTATACTACTTTTTTTCCAGAAATTCATTCAACAAAATCAGAGATAAATAGAGTTGAATTAATTCAAGCTCTTAGAAAAATTAATCTTATTTCAAAAGAAAATAATTATTCTATCAAAATGATTTTTGATGCAGATAATGGAATTATTTTAGAAACAAATGAAACTCAAATTGGTGAGTGAGAAGTAAGATTAGTTTGAGTTGTAGAATGAGAAAATACACAAATTTGAATTAATTCTGTATACTTTTTAGAAGTATTATGAGTTATTGAAACGACACACATTTCAATTCAATTTGAAAACCCTCTTGCTCCAATTCTAATTACTCCATTAATTGACCCAGACAAGAAAAAAGATGAATCAGAATTTAGACATATTATAATGCCTTTGAAAATATAAGAATGAAAAAAATAAATTTATTTGAAGCTTTTTCTGGAATATGAAGTCAGCATAGAGCTTTGGAAAATATTTGATTTAAAGTAAATTCTGTTTGAATAAGTGATTGGTATGTTGATGCAATTATTGCTTATTGAGTAGAATATTTATGATTAAAATGACAAAAAATTGATAGGACTGAAACTATCAATTTTTTAAAATGATTTAGTTTAAGTAGAGATTCAAAAAAACCTTTGAAAACTTTTGGTTGAATAAATAATGAAAAATTATCAATTTTAGAACAAGTAATTAAAAAATTCTGAAATTTAGATATTAG
>CAZSQW010000022.1:4910-8958 GCA_964609055.1 uncultured Candidatus Peribacteria bacterium | reverse complement strand
TCTTTAGTTATTTCATTTAAAGCTGGTCTTCTTTCTAAAAACTCTCTAAATTTTCATCTAATTTCAGTTATTATATTTTTAGAATTTTCATAACTATCTGTTGTGACAAGTCTTTTTCTATAAACTTTTACTCAAGGAAAATGTTTTAAATATTGAACTAAATGTTTTCTAATTTCTAGACTTCATTTTTTTTCTCATTTAGTTTCTACTAAAACTTTTGCATGAAATTCCATTGTTTCTAAAATTTCTTCCAGAGTTGGATAATAAAGTCAATTTACAAAATTGTTTGGTTTCAAGTGTGAATATAGTTTTTTTTCTTCTATATCAGAAATATTTTCTGGATTATGTTGTTCTCATAAAAAACACCAAGGATTTCAAAAACTTCATCTTCAAATCATAAAACCTGCAAGATTTTTAACTTTTTCCATTCAATCTTTAAAGTTCATAATATCTCAATTTGCGATAACTGGAATACCTAATTCTTCTTGTAATTTATAAATAGGTTCTAAATTAGCTGTTCAAGTATATGCTTGCTTAGCAGTTCTTCAATGAACTGTTAAAAGTTTACAACCTGATTTTTCAAGATTTTTTCAAAATTTTATCAAATCTTGATTTCAATCAAAACTTAATCTTGTTTTTACAGAAATAGGAAGTTCTGTTGCTTCATCAAGAGACTTAATTATATTTAAAGCCATACATTCATTTATCATCAAGCTACTTCAATGTCCACTTCTTACAACTTTTTTAGCAGGGCATCACATATTTACATCAATTCCTGAAATATTATATTTTTTATTAGATATGATTTTAGCAGATTTTGCAAACATTTCAGGATTTTTACCAAAAATTTGAATAATTAAAGGATCTTCAGATTTTTGATGAGGTAAAACACAATCAGCTAAAAATTTTGACATAACTAATCAGTCTGATGAATAAAATTCAGATACCAAACAAATATGAGGAGCAATTTTTCTCATAGTTTGCCTATAAGCAGAATCTCAATATCAATCCATAGGAGCCAAAAAACATAATTTTCAATGTTTTTGTATTTGTTCTTGCCAGAAATTTTTATCCATTATTAATTATATTAATTTTTATTTTTAGAATTATATTAAAAAAAATTAAATTTCAAAACTATATTTTAAATAATTTATATAAAATTTGTCAATTTAAAATATTTGCATTATTTATATAAATTATGATATACTAATTTTAGATTTAATTAATTAAAGATTTAAATTATGACATTAGTACAAATTTTGAAAGAAAAAAAGGAATTATCTAATAATCTAAAAAGAGAATATAATTTACCATTAAAGAATAAAGCATTATGATTAATAAAATTAACAAATAAAACTTTATTGCAAAAATTATACTTTTGATTAGCTAATTTACCCATTAATTTTGTTATTATTTGAGATTTTTGAAAAAAATGAATTGATGAACAATTTAAAAATATTTATATTTGTGATAAAATAAATGAAATTAATTTAAAATGATTTGATTTTTGTATATTTGATTCTGAAACTACAGATTTAGTGCAATATAATGAAAGTGCTGTTGTTTCAATATTACCAAAAAATAATCATCTTTCTTCTATAATGAAAGAATATAATCCAATGAAAAATGAATGAAATTCTTATTTATATGAAAAAGAAAATGAATGGAGTATATTTCATGCAATTACAAGATATTTAGAAAATTATAAAATTAGTTTTGATAATAAAAATTTAGTTAAAAATGTTTATGAAAAATAATGAAATATTAACTCCTAGTTTTTTAGAAACTTTTTCAAATAAAGATTTAAAATGAGAAATTGCAAAAGTTAGAAATATGGTTGATAACAAATTAAAAAAATCTTTAAAAGAAGTTGAGACTTTTTCTGTGGATTGATTTGTTGATCAATATGTAAATAATCCTAATATACAAAAAGATTTAGATGATTGATTTAAGGCAGAAAGAACTTGATATTGATATTTACTAAAAGTAAATATTTCCTCACCTTCAAGTGTAATTGATATTAATTCTGATATATTTAAAAACATTTTACTTCAAACTACAAGTATTTATCATGAAAATCACGTAGATCCTATGATGCCTTTTAGTCTTTCAAATAATTTATTTTCACTAATTTATGATAAAATAAGATTAGGTTTAACTGTTGAAATAGAGCTTGATCTTGAATGAAATGTATGAGCTTATAAAATATATCAATCAAAAATAAAAAATATTTTGATGGCTAATCATAATGAATTTCATAAGATTTTAAAAAATTGTGCTTGAAAAGAATTAAATAAATTTAATGATGATATTAAAATTTTAAAAGAAATTTGAGATATTTTGGCTAAAAAAAGAATTCATAATAATTGATTTTCTTCTAGTTTTGATTCTCAAAGAAAAGTTGGTTATGATAAATTAGATCTTTATGAAATATGATATGTCTCAAGTGTGGTTGAAGAAATAATGATTTTAACTAATAGTTTAGTAGCTAAGTTTTTAATTGAAAATCCTTGAATAACTGGAATTTTTAGAAATCATATGCCAGAATATAGATGAAAAAAATTTGAGTGATGAGAAATGCAAAGATCAACTTATAATACTCAAATGAAATATCATTATTGATTATTAATGAATGAATATACTCATTTTACTAGTCCAATAAGAAGAGCTCCAGATTTATTAGTACATTACTGAATAAATGCTTTTTTAGAAAAAAAAGAACAAATTTTTGAAGAAAATAATTTAGAAGAATATTTACAAAACTATTTAAATCCAAAACAAGAACTTTTAATTAAAGAAATAAATGAATCTAATGAAGCTATAACTAAAAAGAAAAAAGAAGAAAAAGAAGAACAAGAAAGAGATAAAGTAATAAAGTATATAAAAGAAAATCCAGTTGATGAAAATAATATTTGAGAAGTTTCTGATTCTGATTTAGAAATTAATTTATATAATTTTTTCAAAAATAAAGAAAATATCCCAGAATATTATTTTCAAGAATTAGAAAAAAGATTTGACTTAAAAAAATATAATAAAGAATTATTATTTATTTTAGCTTTTTCTAAAAATGATAAATTACTTGAAATATTTAATAAGTATTTTAAATCTTATAATATGCAAAATGCTTTTGTAGAGTATTTTAATAATTCTGATTTTATTTCAAACTCTTTTAATATTAGTTTTGTAAAGGAGAAGAATAAAAAGAATAAAAATAAAATAATTTATGAAAAAAAGATAAAAAATAAACTTTCATTTTATTATTATTTAAATAAAAATAGAAAAAAGATTTTTTCTAATAAGTCATCAACAAAATCACAAGTTTTTAAAAAATTATTACAAAATATTTTTAATAGTAAAGAAAACTTTTTAAAATAAAATAGATTTAAATATAGTGAAATCTATATTTTTTTTTTGACTATGATAAATAATTTTATATATTGAGTACATAAAAATAAATTTAAAAACAAAAATTATGAAAAATTTAGTAATAGTGGAATCACCTGCAAAAGGTAAAACAATCTCAAAATTTTTGAGTAAAGATTATACAGTTGTGGCTAGTATGGGACATATTAGAGATTTACCAATAAAAAGTATTGGGGTAGATATTGAAAATAATTTTGAACCAGAATATGTTATAAATGATGATAAGAAAAAAACTGTAAATAGTTTAATAAAATTAGCTAAAACTCATGATAATATTTTAATAGCAACGGATGAAGATCGTGAGTGAGAAGCTATTTGATGGCATTTATGTCATATTTTAAAACAAGATCCAACAAAAGTTGGGAGAATTGTTTTTCACGAAATTACTAAAAAGGCTATTTTAAAAGCTATTGAGAGTCCTAGAAATATGGATATGCCAATGGTTGATGCTCAACAAGCAAGAAGAGTTTTAGATAGACTTGTTTGATATAAAGTATCTCCAGTTTTATGGAAAAAAGTTAGAAAAGGGCTTTCAGCTGGTAGAGTTCAATCAGTAGCTGTTAAATTAATTGTAGAAAAAGAAAGAGAAATAAAAGATTTTAAACCAGTAGAATCTTGGAAAATT
>CAZSQW010000022.1:0-4810 GCA_964609055.1 uncultured Candidatus Peribacteria bacterium | reverse complement strand
TCTTTCAAATCTTTACTTTCAAAAATAGATTGAAAAGTTAAAAAATTCAAATCAATAGAAGATGTACAAAAAGTATTATCTACTCTTTATAGTGATATAAATTCTTTAAAAGAGTGAGAAAATAAAGCAGGAAACATTGTTTTATCTAAATGAGAAGAATTAAATTTTTCAGTAGTAGATATAATTAAAAAAGACTCAATCAGAAAACCTTGAGCTCCTTTTACAACTTCAACAATTCAACAAGAAGCAGCTAGAAAATTTGGTTTTTGAGTAAAGCAAACTATGATGGTTGCTCAAAGATTATATGAATGAATGGATTTATGAAATGGGGAAGCAGAAGGGTTAATTACATATATGAGAACTGATAGTGTGAACTTATCAACTCTTGCTCAAGACCAATCAAAAGCAGAAATTACAAAATTATTTGGAGTAGAGTATCATAAAAAAAGAAATTTTACTACTAAATCAGCAGGTGCTCAAGAAGCTCATGAAGCTATTAGACCAACTGATATTTCAAGAACTCCAGAAAGTTTAAAAAATGTACTAGATGCTCAACAATTAAAATTATACACACTTATTTGGAAAAGAACTCTAGCTTCTCAAATGAAAGATGCTATTGTAGAAGTGACAACTTTTAACTTTTCTCCAGAAAAAGCAACAAATCAAACTTGGATAACTAAATGAGAAGTTATAAAATTTGATGGTTTTATGAAATTATATATTGAGGGAACTGATGATGAAAATGAAGAAGAAGAAGATGAAGGATTATTACCTAGTTTATCAATTTGAAACAAAGTTTTTGGTGAAAATCTAGAAGCAAATCAAGGATTTTCAAAACCACCAGCAAGATATACAGAAGCTTCACTTGTTAAAAAAATGGAAACAGAAGGAATTGGTAGACCATCAACTTATGCTCCAACAATTGATACAATCATAAATAGATGATATGTTGAAAAAATAAATAAAAAACATCTTTGTCCAACTGAAACAGCTTTTATTGTAACTGACTTTTTAGAAAAATATTTTCCTAAAATGATGCATTATGAATTTACAAAAGAAGTAGAAGAAAAATTTGATGAAATCTCAAGTTGAAAAGCTACTTATTCAGGAATGCTTGATGAATTTTGGAATGGAACTTTGAAAAAAGAATTAGAAGATGCAGGAGAAAATGCAGAAAAAGTTATTGAAAAAACAGGTAAACAATGTCCAAAATGTAAGCAAGATTTAATTTACAGATTTTCAAAAGCAGGGAAGTTTATAGGATGTAGCTGATACCCAGATTGCGACTTTGTAGACCAACCAGAAGAAGAAAAAAATGAGATGAATGCTCTAAAGAAAAAATATGAATGAAATCCTTGTCCAGCAGGTTGAACAATAGTTGTAAAAACAGGTAGATTCTGACCATTTTTAGCTAGTTCAGATTATCCAAAAGTAAAATGGATAGGACAAATTAAATCAGATAAAGATGAAATATTAGAAGAAATTTTAAAAGAAAAAGGTTTATTAATAGATGAAGCAACAGGAGAAGAAATGGTAGTAAAAAATTCAAAAAGATGACAATTTCTAGCAGCAGCTAATTATCCAAAGGTAAAAATAGCTAAAAATATCACAAAAGATGTTTGGGATGAGTTGAAAGTTAGAATGGATGAGAAGGAGGAGAGAGAAAGTTTATAGAAAAAAATTTAAGAAAGAAAATTTATAAAACTCTAGTTTTTAAAAATTAATTTAAAAAAATGAAAAAAATAATATTAAGTTTAGTTTTAATATTTTGAATATTTTTTTGAGGGAATACTTATTGATATAATAGTATTGAATGATCAAAGGTTATTGAAAATATAAAAAAAGAATTAAATTGAACAAAATATACATTTAAAGATAATGAATGAAGTTCTTCTAAAGCAAGTTATCACATATTTTATAACTGAAAAATGGTATGATACATTTATGCAACAGATAATTGAATTTCAATGTGAAATTGATGGCAAGAAGATTGAGAAGTATGAACCTTTTTTTTAAAAAAAGATTTAAATAAAGATGATATTTTAAAATATTTTTATAAATATAATAAAAATTGGGTTATAACTTGAACTACAGAAAATAATTTTAAAGTTATAAATAAAAAAATATCCTATAATAAGGATAAGAAAAATTTTAGAATGTATTTTGAAATCAATATATTAAAAAAATGAAATTTTCAGTTAGAATATTCTTATAAAATAAAGTTTCCTAATTGATGAAGTTGAGGAGGTGGTAAAAAGTTTTTTTTAAAAGAAATAAATAATAAAATTTATTATTGAGATCTATTACATTGAGATAATTGAAATAATACTATAGATTGATATAAAATAAATATTTATGAATGTACTAGTGGAATTGATTGAAATAATTGTTTATGAAAAAATAAAGTTTATTCAGAAGATGTAGAAAATTTATCTATACATACTTGAAAAAATTTTAATATTGATGAGGATAAAGTAAAAAAAATTAATGAAAATAGTGAAAGGATAAAAAAACAAATAATAAAAGAAAAAAACTTTCTTACTTGATTATATAAACAAAAAGAAGAATATAAACAAAAATTAATTAAACAATGATTATTAAAAGTAGTTGTTAAGATAGATAATCTATTTCTAAAACTAACAAAAAATCAAATAAAAACATTAAAAGATAAATTACATAAAATCAATATTAATGATCCTAAATATAAAAAATATAGAAATATATTAATATATATTAATGCTAAATTATATATAGAGGTTTATAGCAAAAACTATTAAGATAGATTATCCTATTTGGAATATTTACTCTTTCATTTATATAATTAACTTATTAGAAATTTTCTAATAATTGAAAAATTTAAAAATAATCCTTGAAATTTAAAATTTTCAGAAATTAAAATAATTTTAATTAATTTATGATTTGAGAAAATTGAAGCAAAATGAAGTCATATAAAATTTAAAAATAAAATTTTAAGAAATGATATTATAATTCCCTTACATAATAATGATTGTAAGGATTTTTATAAAAAACAAACTTTTAAAATATTAAAAAATAATTGATTAATATAATATTATGACAATAAAAAATTACATTGAAGTTGATAATAAAAAATATTCTTATTTTATTGAACTTGTTGATAATAAAAGTAGTAAAATAATTTGTAAATCTGCAAAAATAGAACAAGAATTTTTAAATGAAGATTTAGTTTGATTATTAAAGGATTTGCCAAATTTAATAAAATCTGAAAGAGAATATAAAGAAAAAAAAGAAAATTTTGTTAGGTTTAGAGTTTCAATAAAAGAAAAATTATTGTTGCAAGAAAAAGCTAAAAATTCTGGTTTTAAAACTTTATCATCTTTTATAAAAAATAAGCTTTTAGCTTAGATTAATGCAAAAATTACTAAAATACATAATCTTAATTGGAATATTTACACTTCCAATTATAAATTCAAGAATTACAGAATTACTGTGATTCTCTTTTTCTATGCCTGTAGATTGAAATTATGAATTTACAAAAGTAATGTTTTTCAATATTTGGAGTAGTTTAGTTATTTCATTATTTTTTATAAACATTTTTATTAATAAATATAAAATAAAATTAAATATATTTATTTTCTTCTTTTATATAATTTTATTAATCTCAACTTTTCTTTCAGAATCACCAATAATTTCTTTTTTATGAAATACTGATAAATCTCATAGTTTTTTAATGTGGAGTAATTTAGTGTGATTGTTTATAGTATTTAAAAATACTTTGGATAAAGAATTTTTCTCTAAAATAATAAAAACTTTCATTTATTCTTGAATTTTTGTTTCTCTTTTATGATTAAAAGAATATTTTTATCCAACTTTTAATTATTGAGATTTATGAAATCGAGTTTTTTCTACATTTTGACATCCAAATTATTTATCAATTTTTTTAGTTAGTTTGATTCCTTTTTTATATCAAAAAAAGTGATATATAAATAAAGCTATTTTATTACTATTTATTATAACTTTAATTTTTACTAAATCTTTAATAGCACTATTTCTCTTTTTAGTATTTAATATATATTATTTTTGAAAAAAAATTAAGTATAAAAAAATATTAATAGGTTTAATAACATTATTATGATTTAGCTTAATTTATATTTTTCTTCCAGAAAAATTACATTCTTTTGTTTCAAGGTATTTCCTTTGGGAAACAACTATAAATATAATCTTTTCAGATATAAAAATATTTTTAATAGGTTGATGAACAGAAACTTTAAATATGTTTTTCAATAATTTTAAATCAGAATATGTTTATATTTTTGAAAATTTAGGTTATACAGCAGATAGACCACATAATATAATTTTAAATTTTTTCTATTTTTTCTGAATTTGAGGATTAGTTTTTATATTATGAATTTATTATAAAATTTTTAATTTAAAAGTAGGGAATGAAAATGTTCATTCCCTACAAGTTAAAACTTCTTTAATATTAATATTTATATTTCTCTTATTTAATCCAACTTCAATAATTATTTATTTAATAATAATTATTTTATTAGCTAATTTATTTAATAAACAAGACCGGTCCCAAAATATTAAATCTAGTTTTTTAGAGACCTGTCTTAAAATATTATTTTTCTATATCACTATTATTTCAATATTTTGAGCTTATAATTCTTATAATTTTTATATATCACAAACTCAATCACATCAAGAGAATTATTCTCAAGCATTAAATATTTATAAATATAATCCAGAATTATATTTTATAAAAGGAGATTTAGTTAATTGATTAAAAATTTCTACAATAAAAACTCAAAATTATTATAAATATAAA
>CAZSQW010000021.1:0-9267 GCA_964609055.1 uncultured Candidatus Peribacteria bacterium | reverse complement strand
AAAAACTATGAAAATTGCAATATTACATGAAATGTTAATAAAATTAGGTTGAGCTGAAAAGGTTGTGGAAAAAATTTTAAAAATTTATCCTGAGGCTGATTTATTCACTCTTATTTATGATGAAAAAAAAGCCTGAAAAATATTTCCTAAATCAAAAATAAATTCTCAAGTTTTTGAACTTCCCTCTCAAAAAAGATATAATTTATTAAAAAAACAAAGATTTTGTTTGCCAGTTATGTCTTTAAGTGTGGAAATGTTAGATTTCTCTAAATATGATGTTATAATAATTTCAAGTAGTGGTTTTGCTCATTGAGCAATTACAAAACCAGAATGTAAAACAATAGCTTATATTCATGCTCCAGCAAGATATATGTGGGATTGGACAAATGAATATAAAGCAGATTTAAAAGTAACTAAAATTATAAAACCATTATTTAATTATTTTCTTAATAAAAAGTTTTTAGAATTAAGGCAATGGGATTATATGGCTAGTAAAAGGCCTGATATAATTTTAGCAAACTCTAATAATACAGCTAACAGAATTAGAAAATATCATAGAAATACTTCTGAGGTTTTACCTCCACCAATTGAAATTTCAAGATTTAATAAATTTAGTGATACACCAAAAAAAGATTATTATATTATAATTTCAATGCTTGCTCATTACAAAAAAATAGAAGTTGCTATAAATGCTTTTAATAAAATGCCTGACAAAAAATTATTAATAGTAGGTTGATGAGATTATAAGGAAACTTTAGAAAAATTAGCAGAAAAAAATACAACTTTTGTTTGACCAAAATATTGAAATGAAATGGTAAAATTATTAGCTTCAGCTAAATGATTTATTTTTCCTTGAGAAGAAGATTTCTGAATGGCTCCAGTAGAAGCATTAGCTTGCTGAACTCCACTTTTTGCACTAAAAGCCTGATGACTTTTAGAAACAAATATTGAGTGAATTACTTGAGAATTTTTTAATGATGTTAATTGAAAAGATTTTGTAGAAAATTTTATAAAATTTGATAAAAATATTGAAAATAATAAATATAAAAAAGAAGATTTATTAAAACAAGCAAATAATTTTGGAGAAGATGAATTTGAAAGAAAGATTAGAGAATTGGTTTTAAAATAGAATTTAACAACGGTACCGGTTCCTAGAATTAACTAGTGAATTTCAGGAACCGGTACCATTAAAGAAAATTTTTATGAACATAAATAATAAAAAAATTGCAATAGTTTGTGATTGGATAAATGATTGGTGAGGAGCTGAATTGGTTTTGGAACATATTTTAGAGGTATTTCCAAATGCTGATATTTTCACAAGTGTATTTTTTCAAGAATGAAATCCTGTTTTTGAATGAAGAAAAATAACTACAAGTTTTATTCAAAAAATTCCTATTTTAAATAAATCTCATAAACTAGCTTTAACTCTTAGGCCATTAGCTTTTGAAAGTTTTGATTTATCACAGTATGATATAGTTATTTCTTCAACTTCTGCTGAAAGCAAATGAATAATCACAAAACCTGAATGTTTACAAATATGTTATTGTCACACTCCTACTAGATATTTTTGGAGCCACACTCATGAATATTTAAATATGATGGAATTTGGAATTTTTAATTTTTTGTGAAAAGCAATTGCTCCTAGAATTTTTCACAAATTAAGACAATGGGATTTTATAGCTTCTGCTAGACCTGATTTTTATATCTGAAACTCAAAAAATACTGTTTCAAGAATTAATAAATATTACAGAAGAAAAGCTGAAGTTATTTATCCTTGAACAGATTTAAATAAATTTGAATTTAGAGAAAAAAAAGAAGATTTTTATTTATATGTTGGAAGATGTATTCCATATAAAAAATTTGATTTAATAGTTGATGCTTTTAATGAAAACTGAAAAAAAATTATTATAGTGACAAATACTAATAATAAATTATATAAAGAACTAAAAATTAAATCTAATAAAAATATTACTTGGAAATTAAATATTTTAAGACAAGAAACTCTTGATTTATTTAGTAAAGCAAAAGCATTTATATTTCCACCAGAAGAAGATTTTGGTCTTGTACCAGTTGAAGCAATGGCTTGCTGAACACCAGTAATTGCATATTGAAAAGGTTGAGCAACTGAAACTGTAATTGACTGACAAACTTGAATTTATTTTAAAAAGCAAACTGTAAAAAGTTTAAATAAAGCAATAAAAAAATTTGAAAATACTGATTTTGATTATAAAAAAATCAGAAAACACGCAGAAAATTTTTCAAAAGAAAAGTTTCAAGAACAGTTAATAACTTTTATTAAAAATAAATTAAATAATGAAGAACATAGTGAAATAGAAAAAGTTATTTCAAAATTTGTTAAAAAAAATAAAATAGACTGATTTCATGATTTAAAAACTAGATCAAGTTGAAACAATGACAAATTTGTAGAATTTCATTTAGTACTTCCACCTGAAACTACAATATTAGAATCTCACTCAGTTTGAGATGAAATTGAATCACAAATTGAAAAAATAAATCATGACTACAACTGGCATTTTATATATCATCTAGATTATTATGATGACAGAAAAAAAAGTTAATAAAATTTATTAACTTTTTTCTTTATTTTCATATTTCATATGTAAAGCAATACTTCACCAAGCTGATATTAGAAAGACTCAAATAAAAAATAATCATAGCCTCAAAATATCAATAGTATCTAATCATATTTTTACAAAATATATAAATAATATTAAAATTAAAATTCTTCAAAACCAAAGAGAAATCTCTCTTAAAATCATAGCTGGATAAAAATCACTTCATTTTACTTTTATAGTATCCATTAATTTTAAATCAAAAACATGTTCTGAAATTCTATAAAGTGGATTAAGCAAAAGTGCAATTAATGTAAAAATAATATATCAATAAATATTGAAATTATATGCAAATATAGTTAAATTAATAAATAATAAAATTGATAATATTCACATAAATTTGATTCTATTTTTTATTTTTCTTTTTGTAGCAACAAGTATAACTAAAAAAGTAGATATAAAAGTTATAATTCACTCAAATAATCAAACATTAATTTCAGTTTTTAAAAGGGTTATTGCAATTATTGCAGGAATTGTCCAAAATAAACCTTGATATAATCAAACAAAAATAAAGTATAATTGTCAAAATAAATATTTCTTAAAATTAAAGAAATTTTTAATATCTTTCCTTTTTATTTTTAAAGGTATATAATCTCAAATATTTTTTATAAAAAATAAACTAAGTAAATATATAATTGGTAAAAGAATAAATAAAACTAAATAAGGACTAAAATCAAAATATAAAGATATTACAAAAAATATAGCTGATATTATAAAAGGCATAATTATATCAATAATATTTTTTCAACTAGAAATTATTGAACTATAAATATCTCTATCTTTATCCTTAATATTAACTAATTCTTGAGTATGGACAGCACACCAAAACATTCAAAAACCCAATCAAAAAATTACAGCAAATAAATATATTCCTAAATATCAACTAAAAATAAACAATAATATAAAAGCTAATATGTAAGCACTATAAGCTAGATAATACATATTTTTAATATTTTTTTGGTAAATACTAAACATCAATCAAATTAAGCTAAATCAAATTAAGACATTTGTTAAAAATACAATATTATAATAAAATACATCTAATATTTCTTTATTAAATGAAAAAACATAAATATTTACAAAAAGTGAACCAATTATTCCACCTGCACCATAAATCCACATCAAATAAATCATTGATTTATTTGATTCTGGTAATTTCTTAAAATCTTTTGTAAACTTTTTTAGCATTTTTAATATTTAAAAATAATATTTTTATATTATATAAATAATTTATTTTTTACAAATTAATAATTATTTAATTAACTCATCATAATTCACCCATAATATTGCATCTAAATGTAATAGTGGAATTTTTAGTTTTTTTGATAATTCTATATAAAAATTCTTAATTTCTTTATTCTTTATTACCCCTTCAAAGGGGGTTAGGGGGGCATCTTTTTTATATAAATTTTCTAATCTAGAATCTATAGGAATCATTAAATCTTCTGGGAAATATTCAAAATTATAAATATTTCTAGCTCAATAACTAAACATTTTTACAGCAAAAACTATTGTTTTTGCATCAATTTTTTGCTTCATAGTTTTAGATAATTCCAAAGCTAATAAGTCCATATTTTTATAATAAAAGTCTGGCTTAGAAATAAAATCTAAATAAAAACTTTCTGTTTTTTTAACTCTTTTTAGTTTTGTGTCAATAAATCTTCTATTGTTTTTTGATTCTGGAATAAATTTTTCAAAAAAGATATATATTTCTGAAAAATTATTAAATTCTTTATTTTCAAGTATTTTCCCAAATTCTTCCCAATAATCCTCTCATTTTCATGATAGCTGATAGCAGATTAAAGCATTTACTATTATTAAAAATAAATAATTTTTATCATCTAAAATTTTATTTTTATATAATTTTTCTAAAGCCAAAAATTGTCTATCAGTTTTTTCTATTTCAATAGAATTTTCAAGGTTATACTTTTTTAATTTATTATATAATTTCATTATTTTTCATCTAAACAAATAAAACATTTTTTATCCAATTGAATAAAAAGTTTATAAAAGAAATCTCTCATTTCCCTACTTTCTCTAATAAATCAATTTTTTTCTTCCTGTAACCTATAAAGAATGTCTAACTTTGGATATTTTTTCAACATATTATTATAATCACTTTTGGTGAATAATAATCCTGAAACAAAAGTTGAAGATATTTTTGTCATATCTATTTTTTCACTTATTTCTTTTACAAAATCTGTATAAATATTTTGATAATTCTTAACTGGTAAAAGTGGTAAAAATCTTAATCACACTTTATATCATTTATCTAATAAAGTGTTTATAGCATTTATTCTAGAATCCAAATTAGAGGTTCTATCTTCATATTTCTCTATTAATTCTTGAGGATTTAATGAAAAAGCAAATTCAGTATTTTTTGGTATAAATCATAAATCTAAAATAGATTTTATATTCCCTGATTTTGTTCTAATTTCCATCATAGAATTGTCAAATTGTTCAAAGAATTCCACAAATTCTCACATAAAACCAGAAATATAATTCATTCATAAAATATCTGAATAATCTGAACTATAAAACCAAATTTTATTTTTGTATTCTAGATTAGATTTTAATTTTAATTCATAATCATTACTATTTTTTTCTTCTATTATTAATATTTTCCCCTCTAAAGGAGGGTTAGGGGGGGATATTTTTTCAACTATCTGTTTTTTTATATCATCATAGTTTACAAAATATACAGGAATATCATTTTTAAATGCTCATTTTAAAAAACAATAACTACAATTATAAATACAGTTTAAGCTAGTTTTAAAAAAGTATGAAGTTTTATTATTATGCCCATATCAATATGGAGCATCTGTTATTGCATTAGAGTTTAATTTTGCAATAATAAAACAATTTTCTATTTTTCAAGAAAACTTTTTATCAAAAAGATTTTTATAATTATCAATCCAAACAATATTAGATTTTTTGAATTTATCTAAAATATATTTAGTTTGACTATAATTTCTTGACTGTTTTTCAATATATATTATCATTTTATAACTAATTATTATGTGGAGATGTTTCTTTGAAATATCTCATTAATTAATATTTTTCAACTTATTTAAAAATTCTTTTTTATTTAATTCCCTGTTTTCTTCAAAAAATTCTTCTAAATTTCATAATTCTAAAACTATAAATTTGTTTAATAATTTATCAATAATAATATTTTCTGAAAAACTGAAATTAAAATTATTTATTATTTTATTTTTTAATATATTTTCTTCTTCTGAAAAATCTTTATTATTATTTTTATCTAAATATTTATCTATTTTTTCTAATAGTTCAAAATAATTAATATTTTCTCTTAAACATTTTTTAGCTTTTTCAAAATCAAAATTTTTAGTTTCTTCTCATATTTTATCAATTGGTACTTTTAAAATAATTCGCGGGTATTGAAATTTATTTCAAATCATTTCAAATCAATAAGATTCCATATCTACAAAAGCAAGCCCTCACTCAGTCTTTACCCCAGGGCACTCTCTCTTGTCTTTTCAAGACAATTCACCTTGTCCCAAAGGGAGAGAGGTAGGACAAGAAATTATTTTTTCAGAACAAAATATACTTTTTATTTTAGAAAATTCAAAAAATATTGGTGATATTAATTCTTTATTATTAGAAATATTTTTTATTGCTGAAATTTGAATAACTTTATCAGGGTACCCACAAGGGGCACCCCTACATAATTCAGTAGGGGCAATACCTTGTGGTTGCCCTGTTTTATTATCAAAATTCCATCAACAAACTCATATATTCACAATAAAATCATATTTTTGTTCAGCTAAATATAAACTTAAATTCATAATAGTTTTATAATTTCACATTCAAGATTCAAAAAAACTAATTTCTAAATTATTTGAAATATTTAATTTTTTAATTTCTTGTTTAACTATTTTTAATTCAGCAGATAATGCAGAAACAAAAAGTATTCTATATTTTTCCATATTTTTTTACACATTCTTTAAATAAGTTTCATTTTTCTATAAATCACTTCCAAGGCATTCTTCAGCTTCATTTTGCATTAAAACTAGGTGCTCAAGTAGAAAGTAAAACTATATTTCATAAATTAGTATTTTTATATCAAAATTTTACAGCTTCATCCATTGATAAAGTTTTAAATAATTTTGTTTCAAAATCTCAATCTTTTAAAATATATTCTTTATCAAAATCCATATTCTTAGAAAAATTTCAAAATAATTTTTCTCAAGTTGTAGGAAATAAAACAATATTCTTGATTTTATATTCAATTAGAGTTTGTTTTAATTCTGATAAATCAAAGCCTGAATCTTCATTTCAAATAAATATTGTTCATATTTTTTCTCAAAAAGTTTTTATAGCAGCAATTGTTGATTCTGGAGTTGAAGCTATTGAGTCGTTTATAAAAGTAATTCATTTATATTCTCATATATTTTCTTGCCTGTGTTCTAAACCAGTAAAATTTGATAAAATTTTTTTAACCTTATTTATTTCCCCTCCAAAGGAGGTTAGGGGAGCTAAAATTTGTAAAATATTTAAAATTCATGATATATTTTTATAATTATGTTCTCAAGCAATAAAAATATCTTCTTTATTAATTCAGAATTTTTCAATATCATTTTCAAAGTAAATAATATCTTCAAATTTATTTTCCAAAATAAATTCTATTTCTTTTCAAGCCAATTTATATTTAGCATTTTTAAAAACATTAAATTTTGAATTTTCATAATTTTTTCTTCAATTATGCCAATCTAAATGACAATCAAAAATATTATTTAATAATCAAATTTCTATATTTAAATTAAGTCATTCAAGCATATAACTAGATAGTTCATAAATTATATAATCAAATTTTTCCCCATTAATTATATCAATTTCATCTAAAACTGGATTTCAAATATTTCAAACTAATTTTACTTTATATCATAATTCTTTTAATATTTCATAAAGTAAAGTTGATGTTGTAGATTTTCCTTTTGTTCAAGTTATTCAAATAATTTTTCATTCAAAATTATCAGCTAAAATTTCAGCTTGAGAAGTTAATTTTTCTTTAACTTCTAATAATTCTGAATTGTTATATGGGCTAATTCAAGGAGATTTAAAAATAATATCAAATCTTTTTAAATTTTCTAAATAATTTTTATCTAAATTTTTATCAAGAATTTCATAATCTGAAATATTTAATTTTTTCAAAAATTTTTCAGTTGATTTTCATTCTAAACCATAACCTAAAATAGCTATTTTATTATTTTGTAATTTATTTATTTTCATAAAAGTATAATTATATATTTTTAAATTAAATTTATATATTTTTTAAAATTAAATTAATTTCTTTAATATATTCTTTTTGTTTTTTGTTTAAAAACTCTTCTTTTTCACCATTAAATTGATGAACTAAGTTATTTCTTAATTTATGTAATTCCCAAATTTTATTTATATTTAAAATTTCTTTTGGCTCTTTTTTTAAAATTTCTCAAAAACTTCAACTATATCATAAGTCTAATAGTATTTTATGGTAAAGTTTATCAAAATCAATTATTTTTTCTTTATTTGATTCTGATTTTTTTATTTTATTAAAATAGCTAATAATTTCTTTTTTTTGCTTATTATTTAACTTTTTCTTTTTATTTCTAAAAATAAATAATAATACTAAAGCTAAAATTATTATTATTCAAATTATGTATTCCATATTTTTTAAATTATTTGTCATAAAGTAAAACCAACTACAACTCAAGCTGTTTCAGTTCTCAAAATTCTATTTCAAAGATGAATTCTTGAAAAATTATTTTTTTCAAAATATTCTATTTCTTTTTCAGAAAAACCTCATTCAGGTCATATATAAATATTAATATCTTGCAAAGGGCTAAAGCCCTTTGTTGACAAATTATTTATAAATTGTGACAAATTTTGTGAATTATTATTTTTTGTATGGAGAAAAATATCCACATTTTTTCCCCTCTCCTCCAAAGGAGAGGAGTTAGAGGTGAGGTCAAATTCAGGAACAAAACTTCTTCAACTTTGTTCTACTGCTTCAATAATAATTTTTTTTAACCTTTCTTCTTTTTTATCAGAAATAATTAATTTCTGACTTCTTTCACTTCTATAAAAAACAAATTTTCTAAATCAAACCTCAACTCATTTTTGTAAAATATATTCTATTTTTTCCAATTTATTAGGTAATGCTTGATATAAATTTAATTCAAAATTTAGTTCAGTTTCTTTTTCAACTTCTTCAATAAATTTTAATTTTATATTTTTTTTATTAATTTCAGTTATTTGAAAAACTAAATCTAAATTATCTATTCAATTAAATAAAATGATTTTTTCTAATTTTCTAACTCTCAAAACTTTAACAAGCTGATGAAAAATATGCCCTGTAGGAAATGTTCTTGGGGCATCTTTATCATTTAATAAAAATTCATCTTCTTTTTTAAAATGTGGTATGTAAAATCTTTGCATAAAATTTTATTTAAAATTAAATTTTCTTTTTAAATATTCTACTTTTTAGAGGGCAGTTTACTTTAATATAACTTTTAATTTATATTATACAAATTAAATATATTTATACAAAATAAAAAATTATGAAAAATCTTTTGGAATATAATATATTTTATATAATATAAATTATATTATTATATAAATTATAAAAAAA
>CAZSQW010000020.1:3262-9833 GCA_964609055.1 uncultured Candidatus Peribacteria bacterium | reverse complement strand
TCAAAACATCTAGATAAAGATTATCCTTGAGATAGATTATCAGAATGTTTTTGACTTATGAAGCCAGTTTGAATTGATTTTAAAAAAAATAAATGAGATATGATAAAACATAAATGTGTAAAATGTGGAAAAGAAATTCTAAATCAGGTAGCTCCTGATGACAATTTTTTGGATTTTGTGAAAAAATTAAATATGCAATAAAAAAAGATGTTTTTACCAAACATCTCTACAAATACTTATTTAAGTTTACTTAAATCTTCAATCAAAGATTTTCTTGTTTTTGGTCAAAATATACCTGCTCAATAAATATTTTTATTTTTTATTAATTTTTTATCAAGTTGATAATTTATAATTGATTGTTTTGTTTTTTCTCAAAAAATAGCTGTATCTTTATGATTAAAATATCAAACTTCTTTTAAAACTTTTTGACAAGCTCTTACATCATAAGAAATATCTCAAAATTTTATATTTCAAATATTTTGTATTCTTTTTTCAGCTTTTATTCTAGCTTCTTTTTCTTCTTTCTCTTTTTTAATCTTATTTTCTGCTTCTTTTTTCACTTTTTCTTTAAAATCACTATATTTTTGTTTTAAAGTTTTTCTAGTTTTTGGTCAGAAATTTCCTGCACCTATATCAGTTTTTTTAGAAATAACATTATTTTTTAATTGAAATTCTAAAACTATTCATCTAATACTTGAATATTCTCAATTTATTTCTCAAGAATATAATTTCATTTCTTTTAAAATATTTTGAAGTTTTTTAACTCAAGTAGAATTTGTAATAGGTCAAGAAAAAATATTAATCTCGGTACCGGTTCCTGAAATAAACTTTTTAACCTTAGGAACCGGTACCTTTCTATTTAAATAAACTTTATTTTGTACTTCTCATTTTTGTAAAAAATCTGGATTTTTCTTAGCATGAAATATAGTCCATCTTGGAGCTGGTAGCTTTGATAGTGGTAAATATACTTTATTATTTTTAGGAATAATACTTCATTTTATAGTTCTAGTTCACCAGTGCATTGCTCTTTGTAATCATTTTTCTCAATGTCACATCCAGATATCAATTCTGTCATATTTAAAAGACCTAACACCTGCTTTTACAATTGCTCCTCATCTATCAGCTACTTCTCAAATACCAACTCATTCTAATTTTATTTTAGTTCAAAATGTATAAATTGATGGAGCTGCTAACATTCCAGGAAAAACTTTTTTACCAGATGCTCATCTAATTCATTTTCCATTCATCCTTAATTCTTTTGCATAAGTTCACATTATATAATGACTTTGATTTGGAAGTGGAGAATAATATGCTGTTACTACAAAATATCTTTGTTTTTGAATATTAGCAGAAGCTTTTTGTATAAAAAATCAACTTATTAGAAAAGTAATAGATAATATAGATAATATTTTTTTTATCATTTTTTATTTTTAATTCATAAATTATATAAATAATTTTACTATATTATAAAATTTAAAACTAAAAAAAACCTTTTTAAAAAGGTTTTTTAATCTTTACAATTATTTTAAAATATTTATTAAATAATTTAATTGTAATTTTTCTAATTTAGATTTACTATTATTCATTTTTTTGATTAGTTTTTCTTTAGTTTTTATTATTATTATTTTTATTTCACTTTCTTTATTATTTGCTTTTATTTTAATTTTTTCTATTAATTTATTTTTAATTTTATTTAATTTTTCTTTTTGAATTTGTGTTAATTTTATATTTTCATTTGTATTTATAATAATTTTAGGAAGATTATTTCAATTTTCTCTTCTAATTATTATAAAAACTTTAGGGTGTTTTTCTTCTAATTTTTTTATTGTTTTATTTCAAATATAACCAGCACCATAATCATTTTTATTAGCTATAATTTTATTTTTTATTTGAAAATCTATTATAGATTTTTTAAAACTAGAATATTTTCAATCAATTTTTCAATTATATAATCTAGCTT
Organism: uncultured Candidatus Peribacteria bacterium; assembly: GCA_964609055.1. GTDB lineage: Bacteria > Patescibacteriota > Gracilibacteria > BD1-5 > UBA6164 > CALLPO01. Next base: position 7,873 of record CAZSQW010000020.1, on the reverse strand, counting down.
CTTTAAATAATTTTTGCATTTTTTTTAAATCAGATTTATTTGATTCAGGTTTTATTTTTATAGCTAAATATTCTTTTATCTCAGTAGGAAAAGTAATTGTTATTTTAGTATTTTTATCAACTATTTTTCATTTTACTTCTTTTTTTCACCATTTTAAAGCTCTATTTAATCATTCATCTCCATATCACATCCAAATATCTAATCTATCACATTTATGTCATCTTACTCATTTTCTAACAATTGCACCTCATCTATCTTGAACAACTCAAACTCATAATCATTCTAGTTGTATTTTTGTTCCAAATGGATAAACACTTGGTGCAGCTATAAATCAAGGGTGAACAGGAGTTCAAGAAGCTCAATGAGTTCCATTTCAATTTAATCTAATATCTCTTGCATAACTTTTTGTAGCATATTTTTTTTGATTAGGAAGTGGTGAATAGTAAGCAGTGATTATAAAACAAGTTTCATTTTTAAAAATTGTTTCTGCTTTTTCTTTTGGAAAAAATTTAAGATAAGCATTTCTAAATTTTATAGGATATTTATTTTCAAAATAATTAAATGTTTTTGGTCAAATATTACCAGCTCATTTTTCAGTTTTGGATTTTATAATTTTGTTTTTTACTTGAAAAGTTATAATATCAGGTTTTATACTAGAATGTTTTCCATCAATATTTCCAGAATAAATTCTTAATACCTTAAAAAACTTCTGAAATTTTATTACATCAGATTTTTGAGATTGAGGATTTAGAAAAGTATATTGAAATTTTTGAATATTTGCTCAAAAAGTATTATGAAAGCTTATTAAAGCTATTGAAAAGATAAAAAAAATAATAAAGACTTTTTTAAATAATTGAACCATAAATGTTTTTAAAATATAAATTTTCCAATCTATAATTATTAGTAAAGAATAGAGAAAACTAAATAGGCATTTTTTATTTTAGAATTGCATAATAAATATAAAAAAATATAAATCAAATTGATTATCTGGAGATTTTGCGAATAATTATATATTACAGCAAGCTAAAGTATTGCTGTTGATTTGTATGAAAATAACCTATAAATCAACAAAGTTCCCTTTAGGGTCTTGTATGTTATTTAGGGTCTTGTATGTTATTTAGGGACTTTTATATTTAATTTTTATTTTACTACAAGTTTAATGAAGTAAATGAGGATTTTAAAAAAATTGCAATGAAAAATATCTTATGGTTAAATAAATAAAAAAACATCTCTTGACAAAAGCAAAAGTTATATCAAATAACTTTTGCTTTTTTATTTTTCTTGTTTATACTGCATCAGTATTTTTATAATTAAACAAAAAAGAAAAATATGACAAACGTTGAACTAAGCTTCAAAGATTTAGGTTTAAGCCCTGAATTATTAGAAGCAATTGCGCAAAAAGGTTATGATACACCTTCTCCTATACAAGCAGGAGTTATTCCATTATTATTAAATGGTGATAAAGATATTGTTGGACAAGCAGCTACTGGTACAGGTAAAACAGCTGCATTTGGATTACCTTTACTTGATAGACTTGATTCTGAAAAAAAACACACTCAATCAATCATCATGACTCCAACTAGAGAGTTGGCTATACAAATTGCTAATGAATTAAAATCATTTGCAGTTAAAAAGAAATTTTCTATGACTCTACTTTATGGTGGACAATCATATAATACAGAAATAGCAGCATTAAGAAGAGGACCACAAATTGTTATTGGTACTCCTTGAAGAATAAAAGACCATTTAGCTAAAAAAAGATTAGATATTTCTAAAATTGATTATTTTGTTTTAGATGAAGCTGATGAAATGCTAAATGTTGGTTTTAAAGAAGAAATTGATGAAATTTTACAAACTACTCCAGAAAAAAAGAAATTTTTACTTTTTTCTGCTACTATGCCAAGAGAAATTTTGGTAATCGCAAAAAAATATATGGGTGATTATGATATTGTTTCAGTTAAATCTAAAGAATTAACTAATATAAACATTGTACAAAAATATTATAGTGTTGATAATCATCATAAATTTGAAGCTCTTTGTAGAGTTATAGAAATTGAAAAACCAGAAAATTTTTATGCAATTATTTTCTGTCAAAGAAAAATTGATGTTGATGAAGTAAACTCTAACTTAATTACAAAAGGTTATAAATCTGTTGCAATTCATTGAGATGTTGATCAAAAACAAAGAGAAAGAACTCTTACTAAATTTAAAAAATGAGATGTTAAAATTTTAGTTGCTACTGATGTTGCTGCTAGATGAATTGATGTTCCTGATTTATCACATGTAGTGAACTACTCACTTCCAGATAATCCAGAAACTTATACTCATAGAATAGGTAGAACTTGAAGAGCAGGAAAAGATGGTATTGCAATTTCATTTATTTCAAGAGCTGATAAAAGAAAATTATTCTATATAGAAAATGTTATCAAAAAAAGAATTGATAAACATGAATTACCAAGTGTAGAAAAATTAATAGAAATTAAAAAAGAAAGAGCTTTAGAAAAAACTAGAAATTATATTGAATTAGGTGAATTAGAAGATTACCACGATATGGCTAAAGAACTTTTAGCTTTAGGTTCTGCTGAAGATGTAGTTTCTGCTGTACTTAAAAAACTTTATAAAAATGAATTTAATAAAAATAATTATAGAGATTTAAGTTCAAGTGCTGGAAGATGAATGGCTGCTAATTGAGAAATTAGATTATTTATTGCTAGAGGTAAATTAGATAATATTAATACTCCAGCTGATTTAAAAGATTTCTTAGAAAATCAAACAGGTATTAAAATAGCTAAACATTCTAATGAAAAAGTTTTAGATAAATTTTCTTATATAAATTTACCAGAAAAAGAAGCAACACTTGTTATGAAACATTTCAAAGATGCTAATTCAGCAAGACCAATAGTTGTTCAAGCAAAAGAAAATAGAAGTTCTGGAGGTTGAAGAGGTGGATATAGATGAGGTTACAGAGGTTCAAATTCTGGAGGTTCAAGAAGTGGATGATATAGAGGTTCAAACTCTTGAGGAGGTTACAGAGGTGGTAATTCAGGTGGTTGATACAGAGGTTGAAATTCTGGAGGTTGAAGAAGTGGAAGTGGAGGATGATATAGAGGGAATAGAAGTTCTAGTTCATCTTCTTCAAGAAGTTCAGGAGGAAGTAGATATTAAGAGAAACAAAAAAAGCAATAATTTTAAATTATTGCTTTTTTATTGAAAAATAATATAATATTTTTATATTTAGAATTTAATTTTTTGAAATTATGAGTTTAGTTATAAATAATAAAATATGAGAAATAAAATAGTACATTTTTGAGTAAATGAACAGCATTATGAAATTAGAGAAATAGTTGAAGTTGCTTATAAAATTAATAAATTAAATAATAAAGAAATTATTTGGGAGAATATTTGAGATCCTGTTATTAAAGGAGAAAAAATTCCAAATTGGTTAAAAAAAATAGTAAGGGAAGCAACACAAAATGATATAACTTATGCATATTCTCCTTCTAAATGAGTGACTAAAACAAGAGAATATCTTGCAAAAAATAATGAGAAAATTATGTCTGAAGATATAATATTTTTTAATGGACTTTGAGAAGCAATTAATAAAATTTATTGATATTTAAACAAAAGTGCAAGAGTTATTTGACCAAATCCAGCTTATCCTACTCACTCATCTTCAGAGGCTACTAATTCTTGAACTTTTCATTTAACTTATGATTTAGATCCAAATAATAATTGGAATCCTAATTTAGAAGAAATTGAAAATAAGGTAAAATATAATCCAAATATTTCAGCAATTTTAGTAATAAATCCAGATAATCCAACAGGAGTAGTTTTTTCAAAAAAAACATTAAAATGAATTATTGCAATTGCTAAAAAATATGAATTATTTGTTCTTTTTGATGAAATTTATGAAAAATTAACTTTTAAAAAAAAGGATCATATTTTATTAAAAAATATAATTTGAGATGTTCCATGAATTGCAATGAAAGGTTTAAGTAAAGAAATTCCTTGGCCAGGTTCAAGATGTGGCTGGATAGAAGTTTATAATGCTGATAAAGATGAAGAATTTGCAAAATATATAAATTCAATTTTCTTTGCAAAAATGTTAGAAGTTTGTTCTACAACTTTACCTCAAATGGTATTACCAACAATTTATGAAGCTCCAGAATTTAAAAATTATTTAAAAAGTAGAATAAAAAAATATAAAAAAAATGCAGATATTGTAGAAGAACTTTTTTGAAAAGTTGATTGACTTAATTTTGTTAAACCAAAAGGAGCATATTATTTAACAGTTTTGATTGATGAATATAAAATAAAAAATAATATTTGTGATTTTATTAAAAATACAGAATTAAAAAAATATGTTTCTAAAATTTCAATTTGACAAAAACTTGATAAGAAATTTTGTTATTTTTTACTTGCTCAAACAGGAATTTGTACAGTTCCTTTAAGTTGATTTAATTCTAAATTACCTTGATTTAGAATGACTTTACTTGAAGAAAATGAAGCTAAATTTAGAAAAATATTAAATGATATTATTGAAGTTTTTGAAAGTATAAAAAAATAATTATAATTAGATGAACTGCCCCCTAAAAAGTATTTAAAACTTAA
>CAZSQW010000020.1:0-3162 GCA_964609055.1 uncultured Candidatus Peribacteria bacterium | reverse complement strand
TAGCTTTTGAAACATCTTGTGATGATACAAGTATTGCAATTTTTGAAGATGAAAAATTACTTTTTATGGATACTGCTAGTCAGATAAAATTCCATAATATTACTGGTGGAGTGGTTCCTGAAATAGCAGCAAGGGAACATGCTAATGCTATTTTTTGAGTGCTTGAAAAAGTATTAAAAAATACAAATTTAAAATTAAAGCAAATAGATTATATTTGAGTGACTACAAATCCTGGATTATTACCAAGTTTATTAACTGGAACAACTGTTGCTTCAACTATTTCTACTGTTTTGCAAATTCCTATAATTCCAATAAATCATATTCAAGCTCATGTTTTTTCTAACTTTTTAGAAAGAAAAGAAAATGAAATTAAATTTCCTTGTGTTTGTTTAACAGTTTCTGGTGGACATAATGATATTTATTCTATGAAAAATATGTGGGATTTGGAAAAAGTTGGTTCAACTACTGATGATTCTAGTTGAGAAGCTTTTGATAAAGTTGCTAAAATGATGGGTTTAGAATATCCTTGATGACCAATTATTAGTAAATTGGCAGAAGAATATATTAAATCAGGATACCCACAAGGGGTATCCCTACAAAAAAATAAAAAACCACTTTTTCCAAGAGTATGGTTAGTTAAAAAAGAAGCAGATTTTTCTTTTTCAGGATTAAAAAGTGCTGTAAAAAGGGAAGTAGATAAAAGAAAACAATATAATCTTATCAACAAGGTGGCTTTAGCCCCTTGAGAAGAATTAACGACTGAAGATAAAATAGAAATAAGTTATGAATTTCAAGAAGCAGTTATAGAAGTTTTGGCTTATAAATTAGTTCAAGTTGCTTTGCAAAAATGAGTTAAAAATATTATGCTAGCAGGATGAGTAAGTGCAAATAATAGGTTAAAAGAAGAGATTTCTAGATTAGCTAAAAAAAATAATTTAGAATTTCTTTTTCCAATAAGTAATATTTATTGTATGGATAATGCAGCAATGGTGTGAATTTTAACTTACTATAAAATAAAATATTGAGAATTTGAAGAAAAGATTTGAGTTGTTAAATGATAAAAAAAAATGATAAAAAAAATAATAATTGTAGTTTTTTTAATATACTTATGAATATTTAGTTTTAATTATATAGAAGCTGAAAATCAAAAAGAAGAATTATTAAAACAAGAAAAAATTAAAAATAATAATATTAAAATATTAAATAATAAACTAGATAAATTAATACTAAAAATAAATAAAAAATCTAATATTGAAAAAAAAGAATTTTATAAAAGATTATTAATAAAGTTAGAAAAATATAATAATAAAATTTGAAATAAAAAATATTTATTAGATATAATAATTAATAGATTTACAGAAGAATTAAATAAAATAAAAATTAAAAAAATAAGTTTTAATAAATCTAAAACTTTAATTTTAAAATTTAAAAATAATGATATTTTAAATAAAAAAATTATAGAAAATAATAAAAATAATATAAAAAATAATATTTCAGTTTTTATTTTTAGAAAAAACTATAATTTAAAAAATAATATTATAAAAAATATCTCTAAAAAAATTAAAAATATTAATCCAGAAATTCTATTATTTATAGATCAAGAATGAGAATTAATTAATAGATATATTGATTTTGAAAATCAAATTAGTGTAGATAAGTATTTTTTATTAAATAATAAATTTAATTTTTTAGAAACTAGATTAAATAGTTTAAGTAAAAAGAATATAAATATAATTAGAAATATTTTTCCAAAAAAATATTGATATTTTCCAAGTTTAGAAAAAATTTGAAAAACTTATGATATATTTGAAAATAAAAATGATAAAAAATTATTTTTAGAAATAATAGCTTTTATAAGATTACAAAGTTTAAAAGAATCTTGAATAAATACTTATTGATTAGTTTTAGATTTAAATAGATGAAATCCTGTAATTTCTTGAAATAAAAGAAGTTTTTCAAAACATTTGTGAAAATATAAAGAGCTAGTTGATTCTTTTATAAAAGCTTGAAAAAGTACAGAAATAATTTTATATGCAAAACATTTTCCAGGTCATTGAGATTGAAAAATAGATTCTCATAAATGAATTTTAAATTTATGAAAAAAATCTGAATATTTAAAAGAAAATTTAGAATTATTTAATTATTTTTTAGAAAATTCTTGAGAATTACAAACTGGAGTAATGGTTGCTCATATTTATATATCTTCTGATTTAAAGCAAAAATTTAATAATATTATAAAAAAAGCAGATTTTATATTAACAGATGATTTAGCTATGATGTGATATAAAAAAGCTAGTTGAAAACAAATTAAAAATTTATTTTTTTCTACTGATGAAATTATTAATAAAAATAATTTAATAATTGTAGATACTGTTAATATTTCTAAAATAAAATAAAAATAAAAATGAAAAAAATAGAAACATATAATAAATTTGTAGATTACTATGATGAAATAATTAGATGAGAATGATATTCTCTTGATGATGAAGTTTTTTTTATTAATGAATTAATAGAAAATAATGCCCCCCAACCCCCTTTGGAGGGGGCTATTTCTATTTTGGAATTTGCCTGTGGGACTTGAACTATTGCAAAAGAATTAGAAAAAAAATGATATAATATTTTTTGAGTAGATTTAAGTGAACAGATGATTGAAAAATGTGATGATAATAAAAAATTTATTGTTTGAGATATGACTTCTATTAATTTAGAAAAACAATATGATGTTATTTTATGTAATTTTAATTCTATTTGTCATCTAAATAGTTGGGAAGATTGGCAAAAATTTTTCAAAAATTCTCATAAACATTTAAAAAAATGATGAATATTAATTTTTGATATTCTAACAATTTTTGAATTTGAAAATATAACTAGTGATTTTAGATGATTTTTTAATGTAGCTTGAGATACTATTTGTTTAGAAATGTTTAAAGAAAAAAGTAAAGATGTTTCTCTGAAACATCTTAATAATTACAAGTGGAATATTAAAATGTTTGTAAATTCAGATAACAATAATTTTGAATTAATAGAAGAAGAAATAAAAGAAATTTCTTTTCCAATTACTGAAATAAAAGAAGAATTAGAAAAAACTGGTTTTAAAATAAAAGATTTAGAAGATTTTCATTTTGGAGAAGTAAATGATGAAAGTGAAAGAGTTTATTTTGT
>CAZSQW010000019.1:0-10019 GCA_964609055.1 uncultured Candidatus Peribacteria bacterium | reverse complement strand
TAAAAAAAAAGTAAAATTAATTTTACTTTTTTTTTACATTTTTTTTCTTAAAAATGTTGGAACATCTAAATCATCTCAAGTAGAATTTTTTGTAAGAGGATTATTTGTTGGAACACTTGTAATAGTAGATATCCTTGAATCATTTACTTGTTTTTTTCCAAAAGGATTAGGTTTTGATGATGTAATAGAGGTATTTTTAAATTCTTTATTAGAATTTTCATCAAATCCAGCTGCTACTACTGTAATTTTTAATTCACCTTCATAATCTTCTCTAATTGTAGCACCAAATATAATATTTGCATTTGGATCAACTGATTCAGTGATAATTCTAGCTGCTTCATCAACTTCAAACATACTTAAATCTGTTCAACCTGTAATATTAAATAATACTCATTTAGCTCAACCTACTGATAATTCTAAAAGTGGAGAATCAATTGCTGATCTAGCAGCTTCTACTGCTCTATTTTCTCCAGAACCATAACCAATTCACATTAATGCAGAACCTGCATTTGTCATTACTGATTTTACATCAGCAAAATCCACGTTAATTAAACCTGCTTGAGTAATTAAATCTGAAACTCATTGAACACCTTGATTTAAAACTTCATCTACTATACCAAAAGCATCAAGTAATGGAGTCTTTTTATCAATAATAGTTAAAATTCTATCATTTGGAATTGTAATTAAAGTGTCTACACTTTCTTTTAATTCTGTGTATCATTCTATAGATTTAGCCATTCTGTTTTGACCTTCAAAAGAAAATGGTTTTGTCACAACTCATACAGTTAAAGCTCATAATTCTTTAGCTATTCTAGCAACTACTGGAGCTGCACCTGTTCAAGTTCATCAACCAAGACCACAAGTAATAAAAACCATATCAGCTCATTCTAAAATTGCTTTAATTTCTTCACTAGATTCTTCAGCAGCTTTTTTACCAACTTCAGGATCACTACCTGCTCATAAACCAGCTGTAATTACTTTTCATATATTTACTTTTTTTTCAGCTAAAGAGCTAAATAAAGCTTGAGAATCAGTATTCATTGCAATAAATTCTACACCTTCTAATCCTCATTCAATCATTCTATTTACTGCATTTAATCATCCTCAACCTACTCAAACTACTTTTATTTTAGCAATTGGTGAAATTGAACCTGAAAGATCAATCTCTTGTGGTCCTCATGATATTGAAGCTTCTGATTTACCTCATAGTAAATCTTTTAATCTATTATCTCTAGTCATTTTATTTTTTATTATTAATTATGGTAAAAGTTTTTTAAAAGCATTAACTATTGATGATAATATTCATCAAAAATCAAAACTAAAATTTCAAGTTTCTACACTATATTTGTTACTAAAAATAAGTGTTCAAATTATAGCTGAATAAATGGGATCATTAATAAAATTATCTGTCATTTCATCATTTATTTCTGGAATTCAAATAAAACAAGGTAGTCTTAAATTTTGTTTAGAAGAATCTAGAAATTGTTTTATTTTTACTGAACCTCATACAAATACAGCTCATTCTGGTAACATACCATCTTTTCATATAAATTTTAATTCTTCTCTTATATAATGGAATATTTCTTCATATCTAGCTGTAATTATTTGAGATAAATATCTTAAGCAAATTTCTCACTCTTCTCACATATTTAATTGAGATAAATTAATTTTTTTTTCACTTACTTCTTTTCCTTTAGTAGAAATGATTCAATGTTCTAATTTTAATTTTTCAGCAATTAATGTTGATATTCTAAGTCATAATGCAATATCATTAGTTATATTGTCTCAACCTAATGGTATAATAGCAGAATGTTTTAAAACTCATTCTTCATATACTGTAATTCCTGTTGTTGAAGATCAAATATCAATACAAACAACTCAAAGCTCTTTTTGTCTTTTATTAAGTACTCATTCTGGAGAAGTTAGTAGATTAGGATATACATCTAATACTTCAATTCAAACATCACTTACAGCTTTTTTTATATTATTTAATACATTTGAATTGATAGAAAATATTTTAGCATTTACTTCTAATTTTCTAGCAGACATTCAAACTGGATTTTTAATTCAATTTTCAATATCTACTGAAAAAGATTCAGGTATTACTTTTAATATTTCTCTATTTGGAAAATCAACTCAATTTCTTGTCATATCTAATACTCTATCTACATCATCTTGATTAATCTCATCTCAAGATACTGCTATTATACCTTTGTTTGTTAATACTTCAAAGGAAGATGAATTTAGTGATAAATAAACATTTGATATTTGTTGTCCAGCCATTTTTTCAGCTTCTTCCAGAGATTTATCAATATTATTCTTAAATTCTTCCATATCTAATATATTTCATTTTCTGATTGCAGTTGAATTAGTCACTCATATTCAAAGTATCATAAAATTATCATTTTTTTCTCAATTGAAACTTCATATAATAGTTCTTATTTTAGAACTTCATACATCAATTACTGTTATAATTTTCTCAAAACTCATATTTTTAATATTATTTATTTTCTAATGTTCTATTTTATTATACATTTTGTTTACTTTTAAATAAAGGATTTTCAGTGTTTGTTTGCCCTTTACTTAAAAGTATTATATTTACTTTTTTTTTATATCAAAAAAGACTAAAAAATTAATGTTAAAAACTTTTGTTATTTTATTATTATTATGATAATAATAATAAAATAATATAAAATAATATAAAATAATGAATAAATTCCTACAACTTATAAATATATTTATAATAATAATATTTTTTACAAATATTATTATTGCTTATTTTTTTGTGAATAAATTTGTAGAATTAAATAATTTTATACAATTAATAATATTATCTTCTATTTTCTTAATAGAATTATTAATAATATTATCTTTAATTAAAATATTTTATTCTGATCCAATTAATGATTTAAAATATTTAATACAAAAATTTTATATTGGTGATTTAAAATGAAAAGATATACATATAGAAAAAACTATTAATAATAATGTTAATTATATAATTGCTTTTTTCTTAAAAACACTTAATACTTTAAAGAATATAAAAGATGAATTTATTCAAGGTAAAGAAATAAAATGAGAAGTTTCTTTATGAAAAGAAATTCAATGAAAAATGTTATCAAAAACATTAATAAAAGTTCCTTCTCTTAATATTATTGCTAAATCAAAACCTGCTTGAGAAATTGGTTGAGATAGTTATGATATAATACAAGAATGAGATAATTATTATATTTATGTATGAGATGCTACAGGACATTGAGTTTGAGCAGGTTTTATTATGGTAATGGTAAATACTTTAATATCAGCATTTTCTAAAATTTATGTTTCTTGATCTAAAATTCTTTCAAATACAAATGAAATTTTAAAACCTAGAGTAAAAGCAAATTTATTAATGAGTTTATTACTTATAAGATGGGATGAAAAAGAAAAAAAAATCTATATGACTTGAGCTGGTCATGAATATTTAATGATTTATAAACATAAACAAAAAAAATGTTTTAGAATTAAATCTTGAGGAGTCGCTTTAGGAATGATTAAGAATATTCACAAATTAATAAAAGAACAACAAATTAATTTTGAGCCAAATGATATAATTGTATTATATAGTGATTGAATTACTGAAGCTATTGATAGACCACAAAGAGACTGAACTGAAAGAATGTTTTGAGAAGATAATTTACAAAAAGCAATTGAAGAATCTCCAAATGTATCTTGAAAAAAATACAAATCTGCAAAAACTATATTTAATCATATTACAATTAAGGTTTCACAACATATGTGATATAATCATATACAATTAGATGATGTAACATTGGCAACAATAGAATATAAGTCAAAAGATTATAATGAAGAAGAAGATGTATCTCTAAAAATTCCAAATGATTTTATAACTGAATGGAAATGGTAAAATAAAGTGTGTAAATAATATTTTTAATTTTCATTTTGTATTTTTAGTTTTTTAGCTATAATTATTACTAATAACTATGATTATAGTTAGATATTATTATTAATAAATTAAATATAATTATGAACTTTTGAGAATTAAAGAAAAAGGTATTAAAATTTAAGGATAATATAATTGATAAATGAGCTAAAAAATTAATTGATTCAAATTTTGTTATAAAAGAAATGGAAGATTTAAAGAAATTTATTACAAAATCTAAAACAAAACAAATTACCTCTAATGAAACTGGAGAAAAAAAAGAATTTATAAAAAAAATAATTATTATTTTTGCAGAAAAAGACAGTGATTTCTTTGAGAAATCTCTTTTTCAGTTACCTATATTATCAACAAAAGCTTATAGTCAAAACATACCATTAAAAATGTGTAATATTGATATTGCAGAACTTAAAAATTTTAAAATAAAAAAACAACCTTGTTTAGTTGTTTTTGAAACAGAAAAAATTGTTAATATAGTTGAATGAGAAGAAAATATTTCAAAAATAGTAAAAACACTTAATTTAGATATAAATAAAGCTATTGATGAAATTTAAAATATAATTAAATTTTAGAAATTCCTAATGAAATTTTTTTCATTTTTTATATATTAATTTTAACATTATAATTTGACTTTTCTTTAAGAGTTTATATTATAGGTTATGTTAGATAAATATAAAAATCTAGAAATAAATATTTTAATAAAAATATAAGTTATGTCTTCTATTATCAGTAGTAGTGAAGTAAAAAAATCTTTTGAAGATGTTATGATAAAATTATCAGATAAAGAGCAGTTTGTTATTGAGAAAAGAATTTGAATATATTGAACAAAAGAAACTCTTCAATGAATTGGAAATAGTTTTAAAAAACCAATTACAAGAGAAAGAGTTAGACAAATTGAAAATTCTTGAATAAAAAAAATAGGTAGGGTTGTAAAAACTTCTGTTTTATGAAAAATTCAAACAAAAGCTCTTGAATTAATAGATCTTCATGGAGGAGTTATGTTAAAGGATAAAATTATTAATACAATTATTAAAGAATTAGGATTATCTAATGAGGTTAATTGAGCTATACTAGAAATAATTATACAATCAGATTTTGAAATACTTAAATCTAAACCTAAAAATGGTGCAAAAACATATTTTTTTAAACAAAAAATATCTCCTAAATTAATTCAAGCAGTACATTCTGAAGCTATTAAAATATTGAGAAAGAAAAAAGATGTTATGGAAATAACTGAATTATATTCTGCTATTAAAAATAGATTTGCTCCAAGAATTATTATAGAATCTACTTTTATAGATAGTTCATTAGAAGTTTTTGATGATTTAGTTAAATGAGAAGAAAATTTGATTGGTTTAAGTAGGTGGAAAATATTAAATCCAAAAACATTAAAAGATAAAACTGTTTATGTAATGAATAAGGAAAAAATTCCTATGCATTTTGTAGATATTTCAAATAAAATTACACAATATTTAGGTGATGCAGTTAAAGTTAATACAATTCATAATGAATTAATTAGAAATAATGAATTTGTATTAATTGGTAGAGGTATTTATGCTTTAAAAGATTGGGGTTTTAAATCAGGAACTGTTTTAGATGTAATTATTCAAGTTTTACAAAAAGAAAATCAACCAATGAGTACAGAACAAATTGCAGATAAGGTTTTAAAAACTAGAAGAGTAAAGAAAACAACTATTTATATGAATCTTCAAAATAAAAATGTTATAGAAAGGGTTTGAAGAAATTATTATCAATTAAAAAAATAGTAAAAATCCAATATCTTAATAAAATAAAAAAGTCAAGTATATAATATGACTTTTTTTTTGTGTAAAAGAAACTTATATGATATTATTTTATAAATAGATATTTAATGAAATATATAAAAATGAATAAAAGAATAATATCATTATTAATTATAATAACAATTTTACTTTGAAATTTGTGAAATATTTTTTTCTATAAAGTTAATGCAGCAGAATCTGCTTATACTACACTTAGAAATGTAGATAAAGGTAGTTTTAATGAATATAGATATAAAATAACAAAATGATTTTTTAAATTAAAAGAAACTTTTGAAGTTGATTATGTTATTAATACTACTGTAGCAAAACAAATGTTATTAGATATTGATGAGGGTTTTAAATACCTTCCAGATAACTTAAAAAATGATCTTAAATATAATAGATTGACTATTGCTTTGAAAAAAGCTATTAAATATCCTAATAATGAAGTTTATTTTTCAGGTATTGCAAAAACTTTAAAAGGGTTTCTTGAAAATCCAGTTGTTAATAATATTACAGGAACAATTATAGCAACACCATTAGAATGAAATGCTCCTTTAATTACAACTTTAAGAGCTAATGTAGAAGATTCTACTTGAACAGAAATTTCAAAAAATGCTTATGTTTGGTGGATATTTGAAAACTGAAAAAGAAAAATAATTTGAAATAAATCTTCTATTTCAAAAACTTTTAAAAATGAATGAAATTATACTGTTTTTTTAGATGTAAAGTCTTCACATAAAAATTCAAAATGATATACTGATGTATTACCATTTAGTTCAAGTGTAAAAATAAAAGTTAAAGAAAAAATTGCTTCTATTATTTTTAGAATTTCTTGAAAAACTTTAGATAATGATGATACAATTAAATTTTCACCAGAAATAGCTAATTATTGATTGATTTTTGATGCAACATCTTCAGTTCCTACTTCAGGTACAAAATTTGTACAAACATCTTGGAACTTTGGTAATGGAGTGACAAAATCATATAAATGAAATCCTAGAATTGAAAGAGTGATATATTCTAAAGAATGAACTTATGATGCTTTTTTAGAATTAAAAACTAATACTTGAAAAGTTATTAAAAAATCATTCAAAATTTTAGTTCATAAACCTATAGCTAGTATTAAATCTAATTTGACTGAGGGGTTTATGGGAGATAATTTTACTTTTAGAGCAGAAAATCATTGATGAAATAATTTATCATATTTATGGGAAATAATAAATATTAATAAAGATAAAGAAATTATAAAAAAATCAGGTAGTTTGTTTACTTATTCTTTTAAAGAAAAAGGTACATATTCTGTAAAATTAAAGATTAAAGATGCAGCAGGTAATGTTTGAATAGATACAAAAACAATTTATATTAATTCAAGAGCACCTATTGCTAATTTTACTGCTTCAATTCCAAATTCAAATAAACCAAATAGAATATTCTTAAATGCAACCTCTTCTTTTGATTTAGATCATAATGATGATTGAAATTTAAAATATTTTTGGACAATTAATTGACAAAAAGTTTATTTAGAAGAGCCTAATAGTAATGGTTCTACTTGATTTTATACAGTTTCTAGTATTTGAGATCATTCAGTAATTTTGGAAGTTAAAGATTTGGATTGAATAAGTTCTATTAAAAAATCATCTGTAAATGTAAAATCTACATTATCATTAGATTTTAGAATTTTACCAAAAGTTGGACAAATAAATAGTTCCATACAATTTATTGCTGACTCTCCAGAAGCAGAATTTTATACTTGGAACTTTGGAAATGGAATTATAAAATCTCAATCTTCAAATAAAATAACTCATCAATTTAATAAAAGTTGAATTTTTAAAGTAACATTAACAGTTGATTGAAAATGAAATAAAAAAAATAGTTATACTCAAAATGTTTATATTGGTGATTCTAAAAATCCTGTATCAGTTATAGATATTTCTAGGTGAACAGGTTTTGAATTTATTAAAAAAAGTAATTCTTGTTTTTGAAAAGAGGCTTATTTAATAAATAGAAAAGATAATATAATATTTTCAGCTAAAGAATCTATTAATATTAATGGTAATAATAATGGTCTTTTATATTCTTGGAAAATAGGAGATAAATATAAAAAAGCACAAACTATTAATTATAGATTTGATGAATTATGATGTTATAATATTAAATTAACAGTTAAAAGTGAGAAAAATAAAACAACTGATGTAAGTAATATTTGGGTTAAAGTGGAAAATATAAAACCAAGTATTTCATCTTTGAGAATAATGCCAGTAGATTTAAATACAGATCCTGTTGTAGTAAAAGTTTCAGCAATTGGTGCTAAAGATGAAGATTGAATTATTCAATCATATATTTGGTATTATACAACTGATATTGATAGTGAAGCTCAAGATTTTAGAATTACAAAATGACCAGAAACTACTTTTGTAATACCTAAAATTCAAGGAACATATTATTTTGGAGTTGTAATGAAAGATAATAACTGAGCAAAAGTGAATTCAGAAGATTTAGTAAATAAAATTGGTAATAATTTTATAGAACTACAATGAGATAATACAAATACTCCACTTATTGATTTTTCTACTTCAGATTCTTCGGTTTCTATAGGTGAAGAAGTTACTTTTAGAGCAATAGCTAAAAATATTAGAGGAGACTCTATTGAAAAAACATCTGATTTTTTCTGGGATTTTGATGGAGATTGATTTTATGAAAAAGAAACAAAAACTTCTATAGTTACTTATATTTATAAAAAATCAGGTACATTTTATCCAAAAGTAAAGGTAAAAAGTAAAGGTTTTTCAAATACAAGAACTCTTACTATAAGTGTTTCAAATAAACTTATATCTGATTTTAAATATGTTTCAATATGAGATAAATTTATTTTTATAGATAAAAGCAAATGAACTATAGATAAAAAATATTGGGATTTATGAGATTGAACTATTAAGGAAAATAAAGACAATTTTATTCATAATTATAATAATAAAAAAAAGTTTCATACTGTGCAATTATCAGTTTCAGAATGAACAAAAGTAAAAAAAATTACTAAAGATGTTCAAAAAAATATAAAAAATATTTTAAAATCTAGAAAAAAATGATTAAATATATTTTCTTTTCCAGAAAGTAATTCTAGTTGATCTATTATATTAGAAGAAGAGGAGGAAGTATTTATTTATTTAGGAGAATCAAAATGAGATTTTACTAATTTTGCTATAGATTATAATATATTAAAAGATTCTGATCTTAATGGAGGAAAAGATGATGATATAGACAATTTAAAAAATTCTAGTTATAATACAGGTTCACCTGAACAAATAATTTTGAATAAAAATAGAATTCAAACTATTAGATTATTTTTGATAGATGAAAATTCAAATATAATAGAATCAAAAGATATAAAAATTGTTAAAAAATACATTGAAGAAGTTAAAGAAATTAAATCTGAAGATTTAAAATTCAGCTGAGTAAGTATATGAATTAAGACAAAAATTGAAAAATTAAAAATATTAATTACCAGTCTTTCTCAAGAAAATAGAATGAAATGAATGCTCTATTTACAAAAAATGCAAGAAAATTGGTTAGATGAAACAGAGAAGGTTAGAACTATTATTGAGTTTGAATGATTTTTACAAACTACAAATAATGAAAAGGCAAGAGAAATGATAGATATTTTGGAATCATTATTAGTTGATTGAGAAGATGATAAAAGTGAAAAAAATATTTCTTTTATAGCATTAAAAGCTTTAATTCCAGATAATATAGAGTGTGAAGTTAAAACTTGAACTTGTAAAAATAAATTAACTGAACAATTAGCTTTAATTAAAGATTCTTTTGATATTGAAGAAAATAGAAAAATTTGAAAACAAATTCTTTTAGCTATTTCAAGAGATAAAGAAATGAATGCTAAACAAAAAAATGATTTTAAAGCTATATTAAAAGTATTAGTTTATTCTTGAATAAATAACATACCAAAAGAAGAAAAAGAAAAAGTTATAGAAAAGAATAAAATAGAAACAGGTGATGAAAAATCTAAATCAGGTACTTTAATGATCTTTTTAAAAAAAATAGGTTGGGTATTTTTAATAATTTTGTGAATTATTATTGTAGTAATGTTTGTTTTTTGGATACTAGATTTTATAAAAAATAGAAAATCTTGAGAATCTTTTGAGAATTTTGTAGATAATAAAAAATCAGAAAAAGATCCACTTTCTCTTTCTAATACTGAAGAGGTAAAAGAAATTAAAAAAGTACAATCTATTGAAGAGGATAATATATGATTTTCTTTAGATATTAATGAACAGCCTACA
>CAZSQW010000018.1:6017-10206 GCA_964609055.1 uncultured Candidatus Peribacteria bacterium | reverse complement strand
ATTATTATATATATTTTAATAATATATTATATTTCTATAAAATGCAAAAAATAATCTATATTTTTTTTTGATTTAAAAATAGGTTATTATTAAAAAACATTTGCAAAATATTAAAGATTACTAAAATAGTAATGTTTTAATATAAAATAAATAAAATAATAATGATAAAAATAAAAGATTTAAAGGTTAAAGTAGATTGATTAGATAGAAATATTCTTAAATGAGTTAATTTAGAATTTGAACTTTGAAAAAATTATTGTTTACTTTGAAAAAATTGAAGTTGAAAATCTACTCTTTCTTCATTTTTAATGGGACATCCTCAATATGAATATGTATCTGGAGAAGTATCTATTAACTGAAAAAATCTTGTAGAAATGGAAGTTGAAGACAGAAATAAAGAGTGATTATTTTTATCTTTTCAAAATATACCAGAAATTCCAGGAATTAAATTAAATGAATATTTAAGAACAATTTATAATATTAGTTTAAAAAATAATCAAGTAGATGTTAAAGAATTATCTCCATTTATATTTAAAAGATTTATAAAAAAATATTTAGAAGAACTTCAAATAGAAGAAAATTTTATGGATAGGGAATTAAATGTATGATTTAGTTGATGAGAAAAAAGAAAAATAGAAATATTACAAATGAAACTTATTTGACCAAGATATATAATACTTGATGAAATTGATTCAGGGCTTGATTTAGATGCTTTTAGAATTATTGCTGAAATGTTAAGTAAATTAAGTTCTCCAAATAATAGTTTTATAATAATTACACATTATTTTACTATATTAGATTATATAAATATAGATAAAGTTTATGTTATGAAATGATGAAAAGTGAAAAAAGAATGAACAAAACAATTGATAGAAAATATTAAAGAAAATTGATTTAAAAATATATAAATTATTAATAAAAATGAGTAAAAAAATAAAAAATGCAAAATTAGATGCTTGGGAATTTCAAGATAATAACATTAAATATTTAAATAAAATTATTAAATGAATAAATCAAAATGTTATTAGACAAATTTCTGAATCTAATAATGAACCTGAATGGATGCTAAATCTTAGACTTAATGCATTAAAAGTTTTTAGAGAAAAAGAATTACCTAAATGGGGACCTGATTTATCTAAATTAAATTTGGATGAAATTTATTATTTTGCAAAACCAGAATGAGCTGGTGCTAAAAAATCTTGGGATGATGTTCCAGATGATATTAAAAATACATTTGAAAGACTTTGAATACCAGAAGCTGAAAGAAAATCACTAGCTGGAGTTTGAGCACAATATGATAGTGAAGTTGTTTATCATAGTCTTAAACAAGAATTAGTTGATAAAGGTGTTATTTTTGATGATACTTCTGTAGCACTTAATAAATATCCAGAATTAATTAAAAAGTATTTTGCTAAATCTATTCCTATTTTTGATCATAAATTTTCAGCTTTGCATTATGCTGTTTGGTCAGGTTGAACTTTTATGTATGTTCCTTCTGGTGTAAAAATAGATGAACCACTACAATCATATTTTAGAATGAATAAAAAATCAGGTGGGCAATTTGAACATACTATAATTATTATAGAAGATGATTCTGAAGCTCATTATATAGAATGATGTTCTGCTCCAAAATATGATGAAAACTCAATTCATGCTGGTTGAGTAGAAATATATGTTTGAAAAAATGCACATATGAGATATTCTTCAGTAGAAAACTGGAGTATAGATACATATAATTTAAATACTAAAAGAGCAATTGTTGAAGAAAATTGATATATGGAATGGGTTTGATGAAATTTAGGAAGTAATACAACTATGTTATATCCTTGTACTATCTTAAAATGAGATAATTCAAAAGCAGATCATTTATGAATTGCATTAGCTACAAATTGACAAAATCAAGATACTTGAGCTAAAGTAATTCATATTTGAAAAAATACAACTTCAAATATAGTTTCTAAATCAATTTCAAAATGAAATGGGATTAATACATATAGAGGATTAATTGATATTAAAAAATCAGCTACAAATTCTATTTCCAAAGTAGATTGTGATGGTTTATTAATTGATCATAATTCTATCAGTAATGCTATACCAGATATAAAAATTAATAATACTAGCTCTGTGATGGCTCATGAAGCAAGTGCTTGAAAAATTAATCCTGAAGATTTATTTTATTTACAATCAAGATGAATAGGAGAAAATGAAGCTGTTGCAATGATAGTAAATGGCTTTATAAGTCCAATTATGAAAGAATTACCACTTGAATATGCTAGTGAAATGAATGTTCTAATTTCTATGGAAATGGAAGGTTGAATATAAAAATAATAAATAAAAAAATGATAGAAATTACAAAAAATTGATTTTATAAATTTTCAGATTTAGATTTGAAATGAAAAAAAGTTAAAATAGCAGATAATTTAAAAGTTGCTATTTATGATGATTTAGAAAGTAAAGAAAAAATAATAATTAAAATTTGAGAAAACTCTAGATTAGATTATTTTAGTTTTTTTGATAAACAATGAGTTCATAATAAACATTTTATTTTAAAAAAAGGAAATACAGAAGTTTCAGTTAAAAGTCTTATTTTTTCAACAAATAATGATATAATTGAATCTCAAATAATTTGAGAATTAGATGCAAGTAATACAGAAATTAATTTAGATATTTTATCTTTTGTAGGTGAAAAATGAAATATTAAATTAGATTGAATTTTGCAAATAAATAAAAATTTAAAAAAAGTAAAATGAAGACTTGATGAAAATAATATATTTCTATGAGATAAATGAAAAGTTTCAGGAATACCTACATTATATGTTGCTACAAATGATATAGAAGCAGGACATTCTTGTAAAATGGAAAGAATAAGTGATGATAAATTATTTTATCTTAGAAGTAGATGAATTTGAAAATTAAATGCTTTACAAATAATGATAGAATCAAAAATTAAAAATCTTTTTTCTGATTTAGAAGATTATGGTAAAGATTTTTATGAACACATTATGGAAGAAATTTTAGAAAAAATAAAATAGATATTTCTATTTTATTTTTTTATTTAAAAAAAATTTGATTTTTTTAAAAAAATAAACAAGATAACTATGTTTTAAAAATAACATATAATATTATGGGAAGTATAATTATAAAATTTAGTTTTTTAGTCTTATTTAATTTACTTGCTTTTTTGTTAATATGACATATATTAGATGTAATTTTAGATAGTTGAATTAAATATAAAATTATATTTTTAGTATTAAGTGTTATTTCTTTAGTTTTTTTATCTAAAATGTTTTTTAAAAAAGCTTTAAGTAATATGGAAAAAAATTATCCAGAAAATAATAATAAAATAAAAAATGAGTCAAAATAATATAGAAACTGTTGAAATTATAGCTAAACCTCATATTCCTGAAATGCAATGAGAAAGAATTGACTTTTTAGGAGGTATTTCTAGTACAAATTTATCTTCCTTTATGTTTTTATTATTTATAATAATACTTGCTTTTTTTTCTAATAGAGCTTTAAAGAGTAAAGGAAAATCAAAATTAAGAACTTTTTTCTTAAATATAATAAAATATTCAGATGAAATGATTAGAGCATCTTTTTGATGAGATAAGAAATTTTCTAGAATTTATTTTCCATTAATTATGGGGTTATTTATAATTATTCTATTTTGAAATTTTTGGGGTTTGATTATTGATTGGTTAGGTCTTTCAATTAATACAAATATATTATATGTATTAAGACCAATGCATTCAGACTTAAATACAACAGTTGCAATGGCATTAATGGTTGTAGTTGTGTTTTTAACAGTAGGTTATAAAACTCATTGAGCAATTTGATATACTAAATCATATTTATTCAACTGGAAATGAAATAATATTTGAGAAAAATGTATTAATGTATTTGTAGGTTGGCTTCATTTTATATGAATAGGTTCTACAATTGCTTCATTATCTCTAAGGTTATTTGGTAATATTTTTGCTTGAATTGTATTGATAAGTATAATATCTTATTTAGGTGTATTAATAAGTAATAATATATTTGAAGTTGGTAGGTTATTAGTATTGCCATTTTGGTTTTTTGAAATATTTATTGCACTAATTCAAGCATTAGTTTTTGCTTTATTAGCTGTTTCATATATAGGTCAATCTAAACAAAAACATTAAAATATAAATTCAGGAATTATTATTAA
>CAZSQW010000018.1:3294-5917 GCA_964609055.1 uncultured Candidatus Peribacteria bacterium | reverse complement strand
AAAAAAAATATGGAAGAATATAAAATGTTAGCAATGGCTTTAGCTATTGGTATAGGTGCTATTGGGCCAGGAATAGGTGTTGGTATGATTGGTAAATGAGCTTTGGAAGCAATAGGAAGAAATCCTAATGCAGCAGCTAAAATTCAAAGTGGAGCAATTTTATATATAGCTTTTGCTGAAGCAATTGCAATTTATGCTTTAGTTATTGCATTTATTATTGGTTTCGCAATGTAATTTTTGTATTATTTAAAAGAACAAAAAATGAGTGGATTTGTATCATTAGATACTTTCATAATTCAATTTATTATTCTTCTTATAATTATTTGGGTTTTAAAAAAATTTATTTTTATACCTTATTTAAAGTATTTAGATAAATGGGAAGATAAACAAAAAAAATTAGAAGAAGACTATAAAAATATTGATACACTAATTGCTAAAGCAAATAAAGAAAAGGAATCTATTTTAAAAAAAGCTAGAAAAAAATCTGATCAAATTTTGTCTGAAGCTGAAACTATTGCTAAAAATAAAAGAAATTCTCTTTTAGAAAAAGCTACACAAGAAGCTAAAGTAATTATTGAATCAGGTAGAGCTGAAATTGAAAAAGAAAGACTTTGAATGCTTGCTGAAGTAAAATCTAATATTGTTGATCTAGTACTTAGATTTAACAAAAAATTATTTTGAAGTGAAAAAATTTCTAATGAATTTGTAGAAAAAGAAATTGAATTAATGAAATAATAAAAATGAAAAAATTAGAAAAATTAAATTCTAGTGAATTAAATATAATTTTAAAATGATTAAAATTATATAGAGATTTATCTAAAAAATTATGAAATAGATGAAAATCTATTTTTAATAAAAAATTATCTTGAGAAGATTTATTTAAAGTAGAATATATTTCTACTATGAATATTGATAATGTATGGGAAAAAGCTGAAAAAGCTTTTGAAAAAGCATTTTCAGTTAAGCCTGATAAAAAGGATGTAGTATTTATTAAAAATAATACTATATTTTGAGGTATTAAAATTTTCAAAAATGATGATATGGTTGATCTTAGTCTTTCAAAAGCTATTGATCAAATTAAATAATTAATATTTAAAATAAAATATTATATGTCAAATGACTTATTAAAAAGTATTATTTCGGACATTGAAACTAAAATAGATTCTGCTGATATGACTCCTGGAGTTGAAAATGTTGGTGAAGTATTTTATGTTTGAGACTGAGTTGCTAAAGTATCTGGTCTTAGAAGTGTTGGTTTTAATGAACTTGTAGAATTTGCTAGTGGAGCAAAATGAGTTGCTATGAATTTAGAAGATCATTTTGTATGAGTTGTAATTCTTGAAGGTTTTAATAATCTTAAAGAATGAGAAACAGCTAAAGCTACTGGTGAAGTATTAAATGTACCAGTTGGTAAAGGTTTAATTGGTAGAGTTGTAGATGCTCTTTGAATTCCTATTGATGGACTTTGAGAACTTAAAAATACAGAACTTTATCCAATTGAAAGAAAAGCTAAATGAGTAATGGATAGAAAATCTGTTCATGAATCTATGGAAACTTGAATAAAAGCTATTGATGCTCTTGTACCAATTGGTAGAGGTCAAAGAGAACTTATTATTTGAGATAGACAAACAGGTAAAACTCAAGTTGCTATTGATGCAATTTTGAATCAAAAAGGTAAAGGTGTTACTTGTGTTTATGTTGCTATTGGACAAAAAGAAGGGAAAATTGCTAGAATTGTAGAAGAATTGAAAAAAAGAGGAGCAATGGATTATACAATTATTGTTTCTGCTGGTGCTTCTGACCCTGCTTCTATGCAATTTCTTTCTCCATATGCAGGTTGTGCTATGGCTGAATATTTTATGCTTAATGGAGAACATTCATTAATTGTATATGATGATTTATCTAAACAAGCTGTTGCTTATAGAGAAATGTCACTACTTTTAAGAAGACCACCAGGTAGAGAAGCTTATCCTTGAGATGTATTTTACTCTCATTCTAGATTATTAGAAAGATCTGCAAAATTAAATGAAGAACATTGAAGTGGTTCAATGACTGCTTTACCTATTATTGAAACTCAAGCTTGAGATGTTTCTGCTTATATTCCTACAAATGTAAT
Source organism: uncultured Candidatus Peribacteria bacterium (assembly GCA_964609055.1). Taxonomy (GTDB): domain Bacteria; phylum Patescibacteriota; class Gracilibacteria; order BD1-5; family UBA6164; genus CALLPO01. The sequence continues at coordinate 3,801 of CAZSQW010000018.1, read as the reverse complement.
TTCTATTACAGATGGGCAAATATTCTTAGATTCAAATTTATTTAATTCTGGTCAAAGACCAGCTATTGATGTTGGTTTATCAGTTTCAAGAGTATGAGGTTCTGCTCAAATTAAAGCTATTAAAAAAGTTTCAGGTACACTAAAACTTGATTTAGCTCAATATAGAGAACTTGCTGCTTTTTCTCAATTTGCATCTGACTTAGATGAAGATACAAGAAAACAACTTGAAAGAGGTGAAAGAATGTTAGAACTTTTAAAACAAGGAATTTATGCTCCAGTTATTGTTGAAAAACAAACTTGTGCTTTATATGCTTGAGGAAAAGGTTATCTAGATAATGTTCCAGTAAAAAAAGTTTCTAAATTTGAATCAGATTTATACTCTGCTTTAGATGAAGAAAAATCTATTTTAGCTGACATTTCTAAAAATAAGAAAATGAGTGATGAATCTACTGAAAAATTAGAAAAAATTCTAAAAAAAGTAGCTGAAATGAATAAATAAAAATTCTA
>CAZSQW010000018.1:0-3194 GCA_964609055.1 uncultured Candidatus Peribacteria bacterium | reverse complement strand
TTCTAAAATTTAAATTTAGACTAAAATGGCAAATGCTAAAGAGATAAAAAGAAAAATCTGATCAATCAAAAACACTGCTAAAATTACTGGTGCTATGGAGTTAATTTCAACTGTAAAGATGAAAAAGGCTCAAAACTTGGCATTAGAAAAAAAGGAGTTTGTTGTTGAAATTTTAAAAATGTTTATGCATTTAGAAAAATCATTTGAAGATTTTCCACTTTTTACTGAAAAGAAAGAATGAAAAACATTAGCTGTAGTTATAACTTCTAATAAGTGATTATGTTGAGGTTATAATATTAATGTTTTCAAAAAAGTTAATTCATATATTGAAGAAACTTGAGAAGATTTAGAGTTTATTACTATTTGAAATAAAGCTGCTAATTTTGTTGCATCAACATGAAATACTTTACTTGCAAACTTTTCAGAAGATTTTTCTGATGAAATTAAATCATACTTCACAAGATCAGTGGTAGATCTACTTATGACAGAATTTCTTACATGAAAATATAAAAAAGTAAAAATATTTTATAATTACTATGTTTCAGCTATTAAACAAATTCCTGTTTCAAGAAGTTTTTTACCTATTTCTAAAGAATGAGTAAAAGATTATCTTATAAAAATAGCTTCTAAATATATTGATATTGAAGAAGAAATGAAAAAAACAGAAGCTCTAGGTGAATATGAAGTTGAACCATCAAAAGCAGAATTGGCTGAAAAAATTCTTCCAATTATTGTACATATGATGTTTTTTGATATAATGTTAGAAGCTAAAGCAAGTGAACATTCATCAAGAATGATTGCTATGAAAAATGCTAAAGAAGCTGCTGTTAAAATTGCAAAAAAATTAACATTACAATATAATAAAGCTAGACAAGCAATGATTACAAGAGAAGTATCTGAAATTACTGCTTGAGTAGAATCAATGAAAGATGTATAAAAATAATTAATTAAAAATTATGGAACATATTTGAAAAATTACAAAGATTGTATGAGTTGTAATAGATGTTAAATTTGAAGGGGATTATGTTCCTTCAATTCTAGAGGCATTAGAAATAAAAGGGCACTCTGAAAGAGTTGTTCTTGAAACTCAACAACAATTATGAGATGGTGTAGTAAGAACTATTGCCATGAATAGAACTGATGGTCTTAAAAGAGGACTTGAAGTAGAAGCTTTAAAAGCTCCTATTAGAACTCCAGTTTGAGAAAAAGTTTTATGAAGAATGTTTGATGTTTTATGAGATCCTATTGATGGACTTGAAAAACCTATTACAGAATTTAATGACCCAATACATAGAAAAGCTCCAGATTTTAAAGATTTAACTACAAAAGCTGAAGTTTTTGAAACTTGAATCAAAGTAGTTGATCTTATTGCTCCAATGCTAAAAGGTTGAAAAGTAGGTCTTTTTGGTTGAGCTTGAGTTGGGAAAACTGTAATTATGCAAGAATTAATCCATAATATTGCTCAAGGGCATGGTGGTTATTCAGTTGTTGCATGAGTAGGTGAAAGAACAAGAGAATGAAATGATTTATATCATGAAATGAAAGATTCAGGTGTTATTTGAAAAACTGCAATGGTATTTGGACAAATGGATGAGTCTCCAGGACCTAGAGCTAGAGTTGCTTTAACAGCTTTAACTATGGCTGAACATTTCAGAGATAGAGAAAAAAAAGATGTATTATTATTTGTTGATAATATATTTAGGTTTACTCAAGCAGGTTCAGAAATTTCTGCTCTATTAGGTAGAATTCCTTCTGCTGTAGGTTATCAACCAACTCTGGCAACAGATATGGGAGCATTGCAAGAAAGAATTACTTCTACTAAAGATGGTTCAATTACTTCTGTACAAGCTGTTTATGTTCCTGCTGATGATCTTACTGATCCAGCTCCAGCTAATACTTTTGCTCATCTAGATTCAACAATTACTCTTAATAGATCTATTGCTGAATTAGGTATTTATCCTGCTGTAGATCCTCTTGATTCTTCTTCTACTGTACTTGATCCTACTATTGTAGGTGAAGAACATTATAATGTTGCTAGAGATGTTCAAAGAATTCTTCAAAAATATAAAGAATTACAAGATATTATTGCTATTTTAGGTATGGATGAATTATCTGATGAAGATAAAAAAACTGTAGCTAGAGCTAGAAGAATGCAAAAATTCTTATCTCAACCTTTTTATGTAGCTGAACAATTTACTTGAGTTTCTTGAGTTTATTGTAAAGTTTCTGATACTGTTTCTGGTTTTAAAGGAATTATTGATGGTGATTATGATCATATTCCTGAAAAATTCTTTATGTATAAAGAATCTATGAAAGAAGTAATTTCTTCATATGAAAAAGCACAAAAAGAAGCAAAAGCTGAAAAAAAAGATAAAAAGAAGAAAAAATAAAATATTTTTAATAAAAAAAATATGGAACTTAAAATTTTATCATTTGAGTGAGAAAGTTTTCTTAATAAAAATGTTATTTCTGTTACTATGTTAACATGAGTAGGAGAAATAACTGTTTTAGAAAATCATGAACCTCTTATGACATATGTAGAACCATCTACTTTATATGTTAATTTTCTTGATGAAAATAATATAGAACATAGAGATGATTTTGCAGTTTGAAGAGGAGTAGTTGAAATAAATGGAAAAGAAATAAAAATTTTAACTGATATGCTTACTGATATCAAAGATCTTGATGTTGATAAGGTAAAAAGAGCTAAATTAGAAGCTAAAGAACTTATGGAAAAATATAAAGATTCAAAAGGAAAAATGGATATGGCTAAATTTATTGAAGCAGAAGATGCTTTACTTAGATCTATTGCTCAACTAAAATTATATGATATAAAAAAATAAGAAATTTAATTTTCTTATTTTTTTTGTTTGAAAAAAAAAGTTTTTAGCTATACTTGAGGAGCTAAAATATAACTAAAAGCTTACTTTTGTAAGTCTGAATAAAAATAAAGATGGGTAACTTAGGTTACTCACCCTTCTTTTTGTTTTTTATTCAGATTGAAGTTATGTTTTAGCAAACAGAGTGTACTTAAGTTACCCTTTTTTGTTTGCTAAAACATATATTATCTTTCTGAGTACTTAATTAAAATAATTAAGCTATTTTAGCATATTAATTTTTATTATGCTTTTTAATATGGGAGAAAAATTTTGAAATAATAATTTAAAACAAGCTGCAAAAGCTAAAAAAGATGA
>CAZSQW010000017.1:0-11103 GCA_964609055.1 uncultured Candidatus Peribacteria bacterium | reverse complement strand
TTAATTTTCCTCTCTTTTTTAGTTCTCTATGAAGACTAATTTTAAGTTTAATATGCCCAAAATAATCATTCCAGTCAATTAGTAGTCTTTGGTATTTCAATTTGTCATATATAATCATACCAAGTAAATAAATATTGCAAATTATTTTTTTAGGAAATCAAGTAAGTGATCATTTTCTTCAATCAAAAAAATAGAAATAACAGCTTTTGTTATTTCTATTTACACACTTTGTTGTACAGTCCCAACTTCTTTTTCTTTTTATTAATGTTCTTCTGACTACAGCCTCAATGTAAGTTGTAAAAGTTGAACGGTTTTTATTATATGGTGTCAATGGGTGGATTTGAACCACCGACAACAGGGTTATGAATCCTGCACTCTACCCCTGAGTTACACTGACAAAAAATGGTACGGCTACGGAGAATCGAACTCCGGTTACCTGGATGAAAACCAGAGGTCCTAACCACTAGACGATAGCCGCATAATAAAAATTTAATTTTTATTAACAGCCCAATTATATATTTTTAAAAAAATAGTCAAATTTTTTTGTTTGCTTTTTATAGAGTTTTGTGTAAATTAGTATATATGTTATAATTTTTTATACACTTGCCTTATGAAAAAATTAAATTTATCAAAAATATTTGGTTCAAATTGTAGAACAAAAATTTTAGAAAAATTTTTACTTGAAAATGAATCTTGAAATAATGAAGGTTTTTATATGAGATTATTATCTCGTGAATTATGAGAACAAATAAATTCTATAAAAAGAGAATTAGATAATTTAAATGAGCTTTGAATTTTAAATTTTAGAGAAGAACTTAGAAAAAAAATTTTTTTTGTAAATAAAAATTTTGTATATACAGAAGAATTTACAAGTATTTTTTTGAAAAATTATAATCCAATGGAAAAAATTAAAGAGTATTTTAAAACTCAAAATAATTTGGAAGTTGTAATTGTAAATAATTCAGTTCAAACAAAATTAACAAAAGAAACAAAATCATTATTAGATATTTTTTTAATATGAGAAATTGATAGAGCAGAATTTGCTAATTTTTTATCATCAATTTTTTTCAAAAGAAAAGTGAAATATGCTATAATTACAACAGAAGATTTTTATAAAAGGTTAGAATATTGAGATAAATTAATTTGAAATATTTTAAGTGAACAATGAAATCTTTTATTAAAAGATAATTTATGAATTAAAAGTAAATTTAAATAAAAAATATGTATAATAAAATAAAAGTTTCTGGTATTTCTAATAGATTAATAGCATTATTAATAATATTAATATTTATATGAATATGAACATATATCTTTTTTTATAAAGAAAAACCACAAAATAATTCTAATATTTATAAAGATAATATTCAAAAGACAAAAACAGAAAAAAATGTTTCATTAATTAAAATTAATAATAATTCAGAAGATTCTTTTTTTAAAATTAGTATTCAAAATAAAATAGAATTACAAAAAAAGAAAAATATTATTTTAAAGAAAAAGATAGCTATATTATTAAATTTAGAAGACTATAGAAATTTATTTTTAACAAAAATAGAATGAGATAAAAATAAATTTTTTATACAATATAAAAATAAAGAAGAAAAAATTATTTCTTATATTTATAGTATAAAAACTAAAAAATTACAAAAAATAAAATTTCACATACCTGTTGTTTATATAAAATATTATTCTAATACTTTATATATTGTCACTAAAAAAGGTATTTTTAGTTATAAAAATTCTAATTTAACATTTTTTTCTAATTTTAATGATTTTATAATTTTAAATTGAATTTATATTGGAATAGTTAAAGATATTTCAAAGAAAAAAAATTTAGGTTTTTGAAATAAATTATGAAATTTAATAGTTTTACAAGATTCAAAATTAAACAAAAAAAGACTTTTATATGAGCCTAATTTTGAAATAAAAAAAATATTATTAGAAGATAATAATATAATAATAGTTAGTAAAAATGATGAAAGGTTTTTGTTAAAATATTAATACACCAACAAGGTGGCTTTAGCCCCTTGTATTTTTTTATTTAACTTTTAAAGCCCTTTCACTAATAGTAGTTTGAAAAATTAATTTTGTATTTTTTATAAGATTTATTTTAACTCCTGATTTTATAGCTGGTTTAGCAATAAATTTTAAAGTGACTTTTGGTATTGCTCCACTTCCTGAAACTTCAAAACTTAAATTAGTAAAAGATATTTTTGAATTAGAAAGTGGTCAAATTTCTACTCAATCTTTAAATTTAACAATAGTACAAATATTTTTAATATTTGAACAATCTAAAGTTTGTTCAGATTTTTTAATTCTATATTCAATAGTTCAAACTTTTAATCTATTTCAACTTTGATTAGAAAAATTATAATATGAGGAATAATCACTTTTAACTCAAACTATATCATTTTTTCTAACTTCTTCCGCTATATCTTCAACTACTGATTTTATATTATTTCTCATTTCTATTGTAATATAATATTTAGCAGCAACATCTAAAACATGAACATATATCATTATTACAGAAACCATCATTACAGAAAGAATAGTCATAGAAACTAAGATTTCTATTAATGTAAATCAAGTGGTACCGGTTCCTCAATTTCATTTTTTCATTTTAGGAACCGGTACCATATTATCTATATATTGTTTCATTTTATAATCTTTTATAATCAGCTAAAATTGTAGGAATTTCTACTTTATGAATTCCCTTTTTATTCCAATAAACTACAGAATTTATTTTATAAGAATCTTGTATTTCATCTCACTCAGATTTAGTTATTTTTTTAATTTCTATATATTTATAAAATTGAGTTTTTTTAAGACTAGAATCTAAATTACAATAAATATAACTATTATTAGAATCTAAACATAATCTATATTCTTCTTTTAATGTATTAGTATTATCTTTTAAAGCTGATTTAAAATCAGGTATAATAGTTCAAGTAGAAGATTTAATATGAAAAGGTGCTAAAGATGAAAAATCATTTTCTATTTTATAAAAATATCAATCTTTAAAAACTGTATTATAACTAGTTCAACCTGGTCTTAACATATTCCATTTTTGAAACTTTTTATAGTTTGTATCACGAATATTTCTAATTAATTCTACTTGTTCTCTTGCTAAATTAGAAGCTATAATAAAATCTTTATTATAAGAATTAACTCCTGAGGTAGATGAAATAATCATAAATACTGAAGAAAGTCATAATGAAAATATAAAAATTACTATTATTATTTCAATAATAGTTAGAGCTTTTTTATTTATTTTATTTTTATTTAACATCACTAATATAAGTTTTAGTATAATATTGTATTTTTTTTGAAAAAAATCAAGTTGTAGCTCATTTTAATCACACTATCATTTCTATTTTATTATCTGTAATTGTGAAATCTCATTTATAAATTCCACTTCAAGTAATTGCTTTAAAAAGAATTAATCATCAACTTGAAGTAATTTGAGTTCCTCATTCTAATAATATATTTTCTAATAAATATTTATTATCTGGATTTAGATAATCTCAAATATTATCATTTATTGGAAATCAATAAATTCAAATTTTTCATTTTCAAGTTTCTAATTTCACTCAAATATCTAAATTTCAAGTAGAACTAGCCATTCAATAAATAGCAGAATTTCTTGAATCTGATAAAACTTGTGTAATAATTTTAGCTGAATTTTTTACTTTTTGTTTTTCTTTATAATGAGAAAATGGTATATAAGCAGAAAGAGTTAAAATAGTCATAATAGTTATAACAATCATTAATTCTATTATTGAAAATCATAAGGAATTAAAATTATTTTGTTCATAATTATTTTTTTTAATTATCATACTGTTTGTGTTACTTTTAAAATTGCTCCAAATATTGCAAATGCAAACCATAAAACAAATCAAGCAGCAAATAAAATTGCAATTGGTTCAATCCATTTTGTCATATTATTAAGAGAATAATCTACTTCTCTTAAATATTGTGCATTAATTTTTTTATTAATCTCTTCTAATTTAGCTGTTTTTTCTCATACTGATAACATTTGTACAAAATCTACTGGAAAATATTTTTTTTCTTTATCTATATCTTCCATAGCTTCTACAATTTTAGAACCCTTTAAAACTCTTTCTATGATTTGATCAAAAAGTGATTCATATAATGAATTTCCTGAAGCTTTTCATGTAAGTTTCAAAGCTTTTATTATACTTACACCCGATCATATAAGTGTTCATAAACTTGATGATATATTAGCTAAAGTATAATTTTGATAAACTTTTCAAATCAAAGGCATTTGTAATAAAAAATTATTTATTTGATTTTTTCAAGAAATAGTTGTACTGTATCAAAAAAAAGAAACAATTAAGGAAAATAATACAAAAATAATATATAAATAATTATTTATAAGAAAATTAGATGTAGAAATCAAGGCAACTGTTGCTCAAGGCAAAGTTACTTCTGCTGTTTCAAAAAGAGGGATTAATTTAGGGATTACATAACTTAAAACTATTACAACAGCTAATATTAAAAACAAAAAAATCATAATTGGATAAGTTAAAGCTCATTTAACTTTTTGTTTAAGAGCATGTAATTTTTTTAAATCATCACTTAATTTTTGTAATGAAGAAACTAGTTTACCAGTTGTTTCTCCAGCTTCTATAATAGCAATTTCTCCAGAATTAAAAACTTGAGGAATTTTTCTCATAGATTTAGAAAAATAATCTCAACTATCAATATAAACCTTTAACTCCATAATTTTTTCTTTTAAATATGGATTTGAAGTTTTTTCAATAAATGAATTTAATGATTCTGATATAGAAACACCTGCATCTATCATTACTGCCAAATATTCATAAAAATTATATTTTTCAATAGTTGAAATACTTTTAAAAAGTATCATATCATTATTTAATGTATTCTCATTTACTTTGTTCATATGTTTTGTTATTTAATATTAACATAAAATAAAACTAAAGAAAAGTTAGTTGAAATACTTTTTCCTTCTTTAATTATTGGATAATTAAAATTTGTCATAAAAAATTTATATTTTGATTCTTTAGTTAAGTAATCAATATATTCTTTCATTACTTCTTCATTTGAAAATTCTAATGAAATATTAATTTTTGATTCTATAAATCAAAGTTCATTTTTAACTCATTTTGTCATAGAAAGTGAATTAACTTTAGTTTTTCAATTTCTAGTATTAGCTGCAGAAGAATAAATCTCTATTATTAATTCATCTTCATTCAATTTATTAGAATATTTTTTAATAATATCTACTTTATCTCAAGTATTTTTTTCTAGTTCATTTTTAATTTTTCATAAATTATCTAATTCTTTTTTCTTTATAGTATGTTTTTGTTCATTATCTGAAATTGAATCCATTGTTATAATTAATTTTTCATAATATCATTTAGTAAAAAATATAATAATAAATAGTGAACATAATATTAAAAACATTGATAAAAACTTTTTCTTTCATTGTGGATTAACCATATTTTTATTTTTTATTATTAATTAAAAAACTATTTTTAATTTCTAGCTTCAAATCAAAAGATAATTCTCTTGAACCTGTCACTTTAGAAATAAATCATATATTAAAAATTTCTTTTTCATCTTTTCTATATTCTTCAATAAATTTTGATGCAGATGAATAAAAAAGAGCACTTGCTTTTGTTGAAATAATTCAATTAGAGTAATTAAATCATTTAAAATTAAGTCAATATTGTTTTTTTATATATTCCATTGAATTAATGAAATATGTAATTTGTGAATATTTTTCTAATTTAGTTAATATCTTTTTATTTTTTTGTATAAGATTGTATACTCTTATATTCTCATTTTTATTTAAAATTCATATATTTTTTTCAATATTTGCTAATCTTTCATATATTTTATTATTTTCTTTTTCCAAAGAATAATTATATCAATATATTCCTATAGTTGATAGTATCACTATTACTAATAATATTATAGGAAAAATTATAACATTATTAGTATTTTTAATTGGTACAGTATTTTTAATATTCATTTTTTTATTATTAAATAATATTATACTAAAATAATATATTATTATTAATAATAATACAAAAAAATTAATAAAAAAAGTCTACTTTTAAAATAGACTTTCAAATAAATACATTTTTAATATTTTATATTCAACCTGTTCATATAGATACTGCAAATTTTGCAATAGTCCAAGCAGCCCACATAACTACAATTCAAATAATTACATATAAAATAGTTTTTTTCTGTGTTTTTATAACATCATCATCACCACTAGAGGTTAATATTCTAAATCAAGAATATATAATATAAATTGTAGCTACAAATGTAGTAAAAGTCAATAAATACAAGACAATTTTTTGAATTTGGTCTTTAGCTGTTGCTTCTGTTTCAATACCGTCAAGTGAATTCTTAACTATTGAAACACCTTCTTTAATTCCACATTCTGATCACTGGCAAAAATATATTTTTTCTTCAGAGGTTGAATCAAAATATGATGCAGAAGATAAATTAGAAAATCCTACAATTCAAATTACTAAGAATAAAAGTGATAATAGCTTTAATATTAATTTCATATTTTTTATTTAAAATTAAATTATGATTTTTATAATAAATCATATAATATTACTTATTATATATTATTTTTTACCTTTTGCAAAAAAATGAACAAAGATTATAACAAAATATCAAAAAAAACAGTTTTTCATAGTATATTTTTTCTTTTATTATTTTCTATTATATTTTATATAAGTGGAATTATTACTATATTATCATTTATTTTAACTTTAATATTTTATTCTTTTATAGCTTTTATTTTTTATGTTTTATGGAAAACAATAAGAAAAAAGGAAAAATTAGATTATATTTCTTTTTTAAATTATTTTTTATACAAAATTTCTATTTGAATATTAATTTCTATAATTTTAGTAGGTGGTTTTGTTTATTATAAAAATAATATTGATCCTGCTAAAATGCCTACTTTTACAATTTCTAATTGAGAAAAAATAGTAATTTTTCAAACTATGAGTCATATTTGAAGTGAAGAATTTTATCAACAAATAAAAAGAAATTTAATTAAAGCAAAAAAAAATTGATTTGTTTATTATTATGAATGAGTAAAAGATTGAACTTTAGAAAATAAAGAAAATTTTAATAAAGCTATATGAATTAAATTTGATGAAAATTTATACAAGAATTTTTCTAAACTATATTGAGTTATACATCAAGATAATACAATTTATTATAATTTGGTAAATGATTTAGATTTTAATGTTGATTTAACTATTGATGAAATTATGTATTTTTACAATAAATTAGAAAAAAAAGAAGTCAAAAATAATTTTTTACAAAACAAAGAAGTTATTGATGTTAATGCAGAAATAATAAAGACTTTATCTTCTTTAAATAATTTAGAATTAAAAATATTAAGATATATAAATAAATGAATACTTAATTTTATTATAAAAAGTGATTGAACTAGAAATTTAATAATGAATAATTTTACAAATAAAAATTTATTCAAAATTATTTTAAATAAAAGAGATATTATTTTATCAGAAAAAATAATAAATTCAGAGCATCAAAAAATATTTATAACATATTGATTATTACATTTTAAATGAGTTTTAGATCTTTTGCAAAAAAATGATAAAAATTGGAAAATTATAAAAACTGAATATTTATATCCTATAAAATAAAAAAATAAATGTATTTATTTTTTTATTTTATTTAAAAATTGAACCATATCTTGCTTTAAAGTAGCTTCTAAATTCATATTTTTTTTTATTCAATAATGAAAAAAATCTATTCTATAAGCGTGAAGCATTTGTCTTTTTATTTGAAACTCTCTTTCAAAATAATGATTCAAACTTTTATTTCAATAAGCTTTATCTCAAATAATCGGACATTTCAAACTAGCTAAGTGAACTCTAATTTGATGCATTCTTCCAGTTTCAATTTGTACTTCAATTATTGAAATATTTTGTTTTCATTTTTTAGTTTCTACAGAATATTCTTTTATTAATTTATAATTACTAATTGCAGTTTGACCTTTTTCATTAACTTCAACTTTATTTATATTTTGAGCATTTTTTATTCTAAGTAGTTTTTTAGTAATAATACCTGAATTTTGTGGTAATTTTCAAAAACAAATAGCTAAATAAGTTTTTTTTATTTTTTTGTGATTTTTAAGATCTTCTACTAATTTTACTAATATATCTTTTTTCTTAGCAATCATTAAAATTCAAGAAGTATCTCTATCTATTCTATGAATTAAACTAGGTTTAAATGTAAGAGAATTTAATTTTTCTCAAAAATAATCCTGAATTTGCTGAATAAGAGAAATTTCTTTTGATTTAAAATCTCCTGGATGAACATTTATTCAAGAGTTTTTATTAATAATAAATAAATCAGAATCTTCAAAAACTATATCTTTTTTATTAAATTTATTTAGATCTTTCAAATAAACATTTACACATTCTTTTTTTTCAGATAATTCTTTAATATCTTTATCACTTAAAAAAAATTTAATATCATCTCATATACTTAATTTAAATTCATTATCTCTTTTTTTAAATCCATCTTCTCAAATTTGTTTTATTTTTATTTTTCATTTTCTATTAAATTTATAAATTAATGCTCTTGTACCATTAATAAAAAATTTTTTTAAAAATTTATCTAATCTTTGATTAGCATCATTTTCTTTTATTTTTATTATTTGCATATCTTTTTTTACTTGTAAATAATGGTTAAATTATAGTCAAAAAATGGCAAATACAAAATGAAAGTGAAAGTGAAAGTGAAAAAACTCTAAAAAAGATTTGCAAAAATATATTTTCTATATATCATTATAAATGAGAAAAGATTTTTTCTCTATTAAAACAAACGGTTTTACCAACAATTAGTAGTAAAACAATATTTATATAACTAACCGTTTTAGATTATGGACTTAAATAAAGCACAAGTGATAGGTAATGTCACACAAGATATAGAGTTAAAACAAACTCCAAATGGACAAAATGTAACTTCTTTTTCTATTGCAACTAACAGAAGCTGGACAGATAGTTCTGGAAATAAACAAGAGCAAACTGAATTTCATAACATAGTTCTTTGGGGAAAATTAGCAGAAATTGCTGGACAATATGTTATTAAAGGTCAAAAATTATTTTTAGAATGAAGACTTCAAACTAGAAACTGGGAAGCTCAAGATGGTTCTAAAAGATATAGAACAGAAATTGTATGAGACAATTTAATTATGTTAGGTAGAAAAGGTGAAAGCTCTGAATGAGCAAATCATACTCCTAAAACAAATAACTCATTTAATTCGACATCAACTCCTACAATTAAAAAATCAGTTCCAAAACAAGAAGAAGAAATTTCTATTGAAGATATTCCTTTTTAAACAAAAAAATCACAAATTTAAAAAACAAAATATTAAAGGAACCTTATTAATATAGGTGATTTTCATATAAATCAACAGAATGCTTTAGCTTTCTGTTTTTTATTTTAAAATTATTTATTTAAAATTCTATTATAATTTCACTATTTTCTCACTTTATTCAAAAAGCAGCCAAATTATAATTTAAAACTTTTCATAAAGTTATAGGTAAAATATTTTCTTCTAAAATTTGGTTTTTAAAAAAATCTTTATCTACACCTGAAATTCAAGCAATAACTCATCTGTTAATTCATTTAAATATAGCTTTGACTTGCCCTGATTCTCTAATTGGTGGATTAAAAAATATTTCTTTTCACATTCTTCTATAATCACTTCATCTCCACATTAAATTTTCAATTTTAACAGAAACAATAACTAAAACTTTAGAAAAATCTACATCAAAACAATTCATTTCATCATTAAAAAATCATAATTCCCTATAATATTCTTCTAAAATATCTATTTCTTCTTTTAAAGTAATTCAAACAATATGTATTTTTTGTTTTTTTTCTATAGCATTAGAAAATATATTTTTAAATATTTCTAATTCATCAGTTGGAGAATAAACATTGGAATAGCTAGCAGGTTTTTTTTCTGCCTTTTTTAGCATTTCAATATTTTTTTTATCTTTCAATAAATCAGACATATAAATTATATTTATATCATCTTGATTATCTAAAAAATTTAAAAAAGAAAAATTAAATTTATTATCAAATTTATCTGTATTTTTAATATTTATAATTTTATTTTTTAATATTTTTTTCATTAGTTTTATTATTTTTCTAAAATATTTTTTACTGGTTTATAACTTAATCTATGAATTCCTGTAATATCTTTTTTCTTAACTAAATTATTTGAATGTTTTTTAGTTCAATATCATTTATGGTTTTCTATTCACAAATCTGGATAAAGTGTTGAATATTGAATTAATAATTTATCTCTAAAAACTTTTGCTATTATTGATGCTGCTCATATTTCAGGTATTTTTCAATCTCATCATATTATATAAGTTGGTCTCTTTTTTAATTCTTCAAAATCATAATTGTCTCTTCAGTCTATTAGAACTTCAATTTTTCTAAAACTAATTTTTCTTGATAATTCTAAAATAGATCTTCTCATAGCTTCTCTATTTGCTTGTCTTATATTTATTTCATCTATCATAAAATTATCTACAATTCATACTCAAAAAAATATTTGTGGTTTTTTTCATCTAGACATTTCTATTAATTCTTTATATATTTCTTCTCTTTTTTTCTCAGTTAATTTTTTGGAATCATTTAATTTATTTATAAATTCTTTAGAAGGAAAATTTTTAGGATTAAAGCATAAACTACAAGCTGAAACTGGTCAAAGCCAAGGGCCTCTTCCTGCTTCATCTATTCAAATAATATATTTATTTTTAGTTCACATTTTTATATTTTTTTAATTTCTTTTTATTATATAAAATATATAAAAAAAGTCTAAAAAAAATTTGCAAATATAGCTCTTTTCATTATAGTTCTCTTGTCTAAAAAATTGCGGGTATAGCTCAATTGGCTAGAGCATCTGCCTTCCAAGCAGAGGGTTGTGAGTTCGAGTCTCATTACCCGCTCCATTTAAAGACACTGTTATAAAAATATTATGCGGGTATAGCTCAATTGGCTAGAGCATCTGCCTTCCAAGCAGAGGGTTGT
>CAZSQW010000016.1:0-11200 GCA_964609055.1 uncultured Candidatus Peribacteria bacterium | reverse complement strand
TTTACCATTTCAATGATTAATTACTTCATTTATAGATACTTGTGAACCAGATTCAGGAATATAGACTTTCACTTTTCATTCTTTAATTTCTACTTTTTTAACTTCTTCAGTAGCATTAACTGTTGTAGTGGATAATCATATTGCTAGAGCTACAGTTTTTAATGTTTGTTGTAATTTCATTTTTTATTATATTTATTTTTAAAACTGTACTATATATATATTATATTATAAGTCAAATTTATTTATTTCTTTTATTTTTTATAATTATAAAAGTTTGTAATAAAAAAATATAAATATATAATAAATTTAACTAAATTAAATTAAATTAAAAATAATGAAAAAATTTGTATTATCAGTTTCAGCTGGACTTGAATCAGTTGCTAAAAAGGAAGTTGAAAAACAAGGGGGAAAAATTGTTGAAGTTGTTGATAGATTAATAACTTTTGAATGAGATTTTGAAACAGCTGCAAAAATTAATTTGTGGTCAAGAGTGGGAAATAAAGTGTTTTTACTTTTGGCTGAAGAAGAAAATATTGAAGATTTTGATGATTTATATGGACTTGTAAATACAATAGATTTCAAAAAAATAATTCCACAAGATTCTCCAATTATTGTAAAAGCTACAAGCTTGAGAAGTGAATTACATCATACTCCAACTCTGCAAAGTATTACTAAAAAATCTATAATTGATAAATTATGAGGTTGAAATATTGAAGAAAATTCTGATTTAGCAAAGTTTGAAATTTTGACTTTATTGTTAAACAATAAAGCAAGAATATTATTAAATATAACTTGAAATGCTCTTCATAAAAGAGGTTATAGAAGGGAATCTTGAGAAGCACCAATCAAAGAAAGTCTAGCTGCTTGACTAGTTTTACTTTCTTGATGGAAATTTAAAGAACCATTTTATGATATTTTTTGTGGTAGTTGAACAATAGCTATTGAAGCAGCTATGATTGCTAAAAATATTGCTCCTGGACTTAAAAGAAAATTTTCTATTGTAGATTTGGGATTTATTTCAGAAGAAAAAATGTGAGAATTAAAAGCAGAAGCTAGAGAGAAAAAATTTGATTGAGATTATAGAATTTTTGCAACAGATAATGATGATGAAATGGTTGTTATTGCACAAAAAAATGCAAGTGATGCAGGAGTTGGAGATGATGTAAGTATTGAAAAAAGAGATTTTCAAAAAGCAATAAAACCTTTTGTAGAATGAGAAGAAATTGAAGGAACTATAGTGACAAATCCACCATATGGTTTAAGATTAGAAGCTGATATGGAATTTTTATACAAAAAAATAGATGGAATTTTTAGAAAAAATCCAAAATTAAAATGATGATTTATTTCAAATTATATGGAATTTGATAATTTTGCTAAAAAAGATTTTTATAAAAAAAGAAAATTATATAATTGAGCAGAAAAATGTTATTTTTGGAAAAAGAAATAAAAGTGAAAATGTCATCTTAAGAAGACTTAAATTTAATTAAATTTAAATTTTTAGTTTTATGATTTTGATATATAATATTTTTATAAAATTAATTTTATAAAAATATTATAAATATGAGTAATGAAATAAATGTTATTAAAGTAAACAAGATATTAATAATAGAAGATGATAAATGAATTTCAAATTCATTAAAATTATATTTAGAAAATTCAAATCTAAATATAGATTTATGGCATACTTGAGATAAAGCTGTGAGAAAAATTTTAAACTGAAATTATGATATGATAATTTTAGATGTCAATCTTCCTATAATGAATGGTATAGAAATTTGTAAAAATGTTAGAAAAGAATCAAATATTCCAATTATGATGCTTACTGCTAGAACTTCAGAAATAGATAAAGTTAAAGGATTAGAAATTGGAGCAGATGACTATATTGAAAAACCTTTTTCTCCTAGAGAAGTAGTTGCAAGAATAAATGTTATTCTTAGAAGGTTAAAAAATACAGATGAAAATACAGATGAAAATATAATTAAAGTAGAAAATATAACTATTTTAAAAGATAAAAGAGTTGTACAAATTAATTGAAATGAAGTTACTTTTACAAAAAATGAATATGATTTATTAGTAAAAATATTTGAAGAAAATGGTAAAATTGTTTCAAGAGAGACTCTTATGATAGATGTAATTTGATATGATAAATATATATATGATAGAACATTAGATACTCATATTAAAAATCTTAGAAAAAAAATAGATAATAAATGATTAATTTTAACAGTTAGAGGTGAAGGTTATAGATTAAATAAATAAATAAATATGTCACTAGTAAAAAAATTTCTTGTAGTAGTATTTTCAAGTATTCTTTTTATAGCAATCACAAATATATTATGATTTTATTTTTTTTATAGTGCTTATTTAAAGGTTTTTTTAGCAGAAAAATTACAATTAAGTTCAGAAATTACACTAGATTATATTAATTCTATTGTAATTAAAAGTAAATCAGATAAACAAGAAAATGAGATTGATAATTTATTTAATGATGCTTCTATTAATTTTTTTGAAAAATTATGAAATGATAATATAATAAAATTAGATAAAAAAGAAAATGTAGATATTGTAGTTAGTTATTTATTAAAATTATGAGTAGCTCCAAAATATATAGAAAAAGTTGTTCCAACTAATGATTTTGAAAAAGTTTTAGTAGCACTTAAAAATAAAAAATCACCAGAATATAATTTTATAAAAAATATATTTATTTCACTTATCTTAATAAATATATTATCAATATCAATAGTTTGAATTATACTTTTTCTTTTTATTCAAAGAACTCTTAACCCTATTAGAAATGCTACAAAGCAAATAAAACAATTAAAACCTTGACAAAAATCAAAAAAAATAATATATAATTCAAAAGATGAAATTGGACTTTTAGTAAACTCAATAAATCTTTTAAATAAGAAAGTTATACTTCAAGATTCAATTAGAAGCAAACTTATGGCCGATATATCTCATGAATTAAAAACTCCAATAACATCTATACAATGCTATTTAGAATGAATTATTGATTGAGTAATTAAATTAAATGAAAAAAATCTTTCTTGAATTACAGAAGAAATGAAAAGGTTAATAGAATTAGTTAATAGAATTATGGAATTTGAAAAATTTGAAAATAGTGAATTAATTTTAAAAAAGGAAAAAAAAAATATATATGAAATGTTAAAAATAGTGACGGAAACTCATAAAAAAAAGTTAAAAGAAAATAAACAAAAAATTAAAATTTCATGAGATTTTGATTTGGAAAAAAATCTAGATTCCAATTCTTTTAAACAATTATCACATAATTTAATTTGAAATTTTTTGAAATATGCTGGGTCAAAATCAAGAATGAATATTAATATTACTAAAAATTATATAGATTTTATTGATGATTGAAAATGAATTAAGCAATCAGAAATACCATATTTGATGGAGAAATTTTATCAAGGAGATAAAAGTAAATCAGAAAATATAGAAGAAAGGGGAATAGGTATAGGATTAAGTATTGTTTGAAAAATTATATTAGAGCATAACTGGTATTTCAAAATAGAATCAGATTTACATAAATGATTTAGTTTTAAAATATATTTTTAATCTTCACATAATTTTCACATTATAATATTGCTTATTTGTTTAATGATATTAATATATACTTACTTAAAATAGAAAAGACTAAAAATAAACAATATTAAGTTAAAGCCTAAAAAAACTAAAAATATTTTTTTTATTTAGAAACTATCTATTTTTTATTATTATAATAGATATATAATGAAAAAAAATCAATTAATATTGAATATTTTTTTGTTTTTTGTGTTTATTTTAATTTTTTGATTTAATGCTTATGCTGAATGAAATGATGATAAAATAAAATCTATAAAAGAATTAAAAAATAATATTGAAATATTAAAATCAAAAAAAGTTATCAATTTTTCTATATTTGAAAAATTTAAAAATGCTAATTGAGATTTAACTAGCTATTTTTCAAGTAATTTAAAAGAAGAAGAAATAAAAAAAATAGAACAAATTATTTCAGAATATAATATTAAAAAAAATCTTATTATTAAAGAAAATAATACTAAAGAAAATAGTGAAAAATATAATAAAAAATTATTAGAAATAAAAAAAGAATTATATTTTACTTTAGAAAAATTTGTTTTAGAAGAAAAGAAAGAATCATATAAAGTATTTATAGAGAAAAAAAATATAACTTCTAAGAAAAATTTAGAAATAAAAAAAGAATTAAACAATAATAAGCAAATTTTACAAACAAAAGTTATTACAATTAAAGAAAAAATTGAAAAAAATTATAAAAAAGAACAAGAAAAATTAGATTTTATATTAAAAGAAAAAATTAAAAAAAGAATTTTATTTTTTCAAAATAGTAAAAAGATAAGATATCTTTCAAAAGAAAAACAAAAAATTTTATTTGAAGTTGTTTTAAATAGAATTCAAAAAATAAAAAATTGAAAAAAACATACTAAAGAAAAAAAGAAACTTTTATATATTTTGGAAGAAGTTTTAATTAATACTATACAAAAATTAAATTAATTATATGATTTATTTATTTACTTGAAATTCAGATTTTTTAGTTAAGGAAAAAACTTTTAAATGGAAAAAAATATTTTCTGATAAAAATAGTGATTTTAATCTTGTTCATTTTAAAAATTTAGAAGATATTGATAATAATCAGATATCAGAAAATCTTCTAGCAGAAGGTTTTTTATGAGAAAAAAAATTAATAATTATAGATAATTTACCATTAAATTGAAAAAATAAAAATACTAAACTTTCTGAAAAACAAGATTTTTTATATAAAATATTAGAAAGAATACCAGAAAATAATATTGTTCTTTTCTCATCATCAAATATTGATAAAAGATGAAAATTTTATAAAAAAATAAAAAAAATAGCTACTAAAATAGAAGAATTTAATACAAAGTCAGAACAAGATATTTTTGCTATTATTGAGAATAAATACAGTTGAAAAATTGATTTTCCTGCAATTAATATGATTGTAAAATACAAAAGTTGAAATTTAGAAAAATGTATTTCAGAAATTGAAAAATTATTAATAACTAAAGAAAAAATTAATTCTTATGATATTAAACAATTTATAATACCAGAATTAGAGGAATCAATTTTTCAATTAATTGATGATATTTTAAATAAAAATATAATTGGAGTAATTTCTAAAATAAAAATCATTTTATGAAATACAAATATCTATGCATTTTATAATAATTTATTAGCAAATTTAAGAACAAGTGTTTATATATCAAAATTAAAATCACTTAAAATTCCAATTCAAGAAATCAGTATTTCTTTAAATTTGGGTAATAAAACTTTTTTAGTAAATAAAAATTATAAAATAAGTCATAAAAAACTAGAAAATTTGTATATTTCTCTAGTTAATCTTGATAAAAAGATGAAAGATTGAAAATTAATTTGAACTCATGAAAAAGATTTTAAATTTGAAATTGAAAAATGTTTTTTTATCTTAAATCAATAGTTCACTCTTCTAAAATAATTTCTTCTGAAAAATTTTCTTTTTTGGATTTTTTTTGGTTTCTTTTAATTGTATTTGTTCAATTTAAACTTTTTTCATCTAAATATTTATCAACTACTCATCATAAAGATTCTATAATTAAGTCAAACCTTGTTCTTTCAAATTCATCTTTTTCTGCTTGAGCATTTTCTTTTATTTCATTTGAAAAATTTTCAATTTCATTTAATGCTTTATAAGGTACTTTTGCATCAACTAGCTTAAAAGTATCATCTCAAACTTTATGAATAATAATATCTCATTTATTCAATATTTTATCTATAATTCAATTTTGTTCTACTCAAATTCATTCAATATTTTCATATTTTACACTTACAGAGCTTACTTTAAGAAAAGACCAATCTAAATCAATTATTCCATCTTCTGTAATAATCCATACATCATTATACCAATCAAAAATATCATATATTATTTTTAGAAAGATAATTATTAAATAAATTTCAAAATACATAAAAGGTATTTTTTCTTGTAAAAATAAAGAGTTATACATCAAAAAACTTGGAATAAAAGTAAGCAAAATAAGTCATACTAAAAGCTTATTTATAATTTTTATCCAATGTTCATGTATAATCCCTTTAATTTTTGATCACTCAGGAATATATTTTTTAAAAAATGTTTTTTCAAAATTGTTCATTATTTTTTATATAATAAGTAGATAATTTTTCTGAAACTTCTATTCAGATATTATTTTGTGCTTCTATTGTACTTCAACCAATATGTGGAGTCATAATTACATTATACATTCATTGTAGAGGTGAGATAAATTTTTCATTTTTAGAGTTAGGCTCTTCTGGGAAAACATCAAGTGCTGCTCATAAAATTTTTCCTGACTCTAGATTTTTTTTCAAATCATTAATATTTACAACTTTTCATCTACTTAAATTAATCAAATAACTTCATTTTTTCATAATATCAAATTCTTTGTCTGAAATCATATTTCTAGTAGAAGGAATATCTGGAACATGTAAACTTACAAAATCTGCTTGTTTTAAAAGTTCATTTTGAGTATTTTTTTTAATAGCTTTTCAAACTCATTCAACTGGAAATGGATCATAAAATATTACATTCATTCACATATTTTCTGCTAAAATTGATAATAATTTTCAAATATTTCAATAACCAATAATTCAAAGTGTTTTTCATTTAATTTCAAAACTATTTTGTGCAGTTTTATCCCATATTCAACTATGAGTTTCAATATTTTTTTCAAAAACTCTTCTTGAAAGAATTATAATATAGCCAATAATTAACTCAGCTACAGAATTATTATTTCAAAAAGGAGCATTAAAAACTTTGATTTTTCTTTTCATACATTCTTCCAAATCAACTTGATCAGTCCCCACACAAAAACAACCAATTGCTTTTAAATTTGGTAATTTATCTAAAACTTCTTTGGTAATAAAAGTATTAGATCTAATTCAAATAATTTCAGCATCTTTTATTTTTTCAATTAATTCTTCACCATCAAATGAAGTTGTATAATTTGTAATATCTGTAAAACCTAATTTTTCAAAATTATCAGTAGCTGTTTTTGCTAAACCTTCTAGTAGAATAATTTTTGGATTTTTATTCATAGTTTTTTGGTTAAATACAAGGGGCTAAAGCCACCTTGTTATAATTATAATTTTATTCATAATATTTAATACACCAACAAGGTTGCTTTAGCCCCTTGTATTTTCTATTTTAATTTCAACATTACAGGACAATGGTCACTTCACATTATTTCTGTCATATATTTTATATTTTCAACATTTTCTACAAAATCTTTATTTACTACAAAATAATCAATTCTCCATCAAACATTATTTCCTCTTGCTCCTGCTCTATAGCTCCACCAAGAATAAGTATCTAATTGTTCAGGATAGAAATGTCTAAAAACATCTACATTTCAATCATTAATAAATTTTCAGATTTTTTCTCTTTCAATTGGTAAAAATCAAATACTATTTTGATTTTGTTTAGGTCTAGCAATATCAATTTCAGTATGAACAATATTAAAATCTCCAGTAATAATTATTTCTTTTCACTCACTTTTTAATTTTCTAGTATAATTTTGTAAGTGTGTATAAAAATCTAGTTTATAACTTACCATTTCTGTTCAATCTGCTCTAGTACCTCAGTTTGGAAAATATCAGTTCATCAAAACTATATTTTTTCATTTATAAGAAAATTCAATTTCAGTAAATCTTCAATCTGTGTGGAAATGTTCGATTTCTCAAAAATTATTTTTTTCAGATATTATTTCTAATTCTTTTTTATAAAAAATAACAGTACCAGCATAACCTGCCCTTTCACCAGAATGCCAAATATATTTATATCACTCAATTTCTCAAAGATTTTTATCTTTCAAAAATTGGTCTTCAAATGCTTTTGGTTCTTGAATACACAAAATATCAGGATTTTCTTCTGCAATAAATTCTTTAAAGTTTTTTTTAGCAACTGCTCTTATTCAGTTTACATTCCAAGTTATTATTTTCATTGTATTTTTATAATTTTAAATTTGACTTTTTTAGTATAATTAGATATAATTATTACATAAATCAGTTCTGCTGATTTAATTGGACTCCTTAGAGAGACCCCCCCCTTAGAAAGTTTTACTTATCTAAGGGTTATTTTTTGTTTAAATTAATTATCTCTTCAAAAATTTTATTAATAAAATTTTTATTCAATAATTTAAAATATTTATTTATTTTATAAGTATTATTAATTTTATAAACCAATCTTTTTTTACTTATTGTTTTAAAATTATTTAAACTCAAATAGCTTTTTCTTGATAATCATTTATTATAATAATCGTCTATCTCTAATAAAAATTTTGAATATTGTTTTTTATATTTTGTTGTAATTGGAATTATTGAAACTAAATCTCATCACATATAATTTCCAACAATTAAGACTGGTCTTAAGAAATCTCAATCTTTAGAAATTTCATTTCCAACATTTACTCAAATATTACAAACCCAAATTTCTCAAACAACAACTTTTTTAAAACCATTACCAAAAAAATCAATTTCTTTTTTTTTATTATTCCATTCATCAAATAATTCTTTAGTTATTTTCATTGTTTATTATAATTAATATTTTACTTAATTTATTTTACAGTTTTGAAGAAAAAAGTAAAATTTTAATCTTGATAAAAATAAAATTTTTATATAATAATAAAAACTAATTATTATTAATAAAAAATTATGACAAAAAAAGAAAATGATATGAAAGATAATATTGAGGAATCTGAAATTATTGATGAAATGGAAGCTGAAATTGAGGAGTTGAAAAATAAAGAATGAGAAATTGATGAGGAAAAAATTGAAAATGCAGTTTCTGGAGAAGACAATTCTGAAGTTTCTAAATTAAAAGATGCTTTATTAAAATCTCAAGCTGATTATGAAAATTTTAAAAGAAGGACTAGTAGAGATAAAGATGAAATGGTTTTTTTCATAAAGTCTAAAATTATTAATCCAATTTTGAAAAGATTAGATGATATTGAAAGAATTATAAAAAATACTCCAGAAGAGGAAAAAGAAACTCCTATTTTTAAGGCAACTTTGGCTTTAGAATTAGGTTTAAAAAAAGATTTAACTGATATGTGAGTAAAGGAATTTGTTTCTCTTTGAGAAGAAGTAGACCCAAATAAACATGATGTTATGACTAAAATTCCAGGAAAACCAGAAAATATAATTTGTGATGAATTTGAAAAAGGTTATGAATTAGAAGGAAAAGTTTTAAGAATTGCAAAAGTTGTAGTTGGATCTGGTGAATAATTATTTAAAAATAAATTATGGATTTAAAAAAATATGTTTCTGAAGTTCCTAATTTTCCAAAACCTTGAATAGGTTTTAAAGATATGTCTCCTATTTTAGAAAATAGTGAAGTACTAGATTTTATAATTAATTCTTTTGAATTAGAAAATGCTTGAAAAATAAACAAAATAGTTGGACTTGATGCAAGATGATTTATTTTTGGTAGTATTTTGGCTTATAAAATGAAACTACCTTTTGTAATGCTTAGAAAAGCTGGAAAACTTCCTTGAGAATGTGAAAGCATAAGTTATGATTTAGAATATTGAAGCAATACTTTTGAAATTCAAAAAAGTTCAATAAATCCTTGAGATAAAATTGCAATAGTTGATGATTTACTTGCAACTGGTTGAAGTGCAAAAGCAGCAATTTATTTGATAGAAAAATTATGATGAATTATAGAAAGCCTTAATTTTGTAATTGAGTTAGAATTTTTAAACTGAAAAGAAAAATTTTGAGATAAAAAAATTGTTAGTTTGATAAAATATTAAATTTATGGAAAACTACTGGATATTTTATTCAATCTGATGATTATTAGTTTTATGATTATGAGATTTTATAAAAAAAGTCATTATACAAAAATGAGCAAATAAAGAAGTATTTTTATTTGTTTGTTTTATCTTTTATATAATATTTTTATGATGAAACTTTTTATTAAACTGAAGTTTTAATTTTACTAATGTAGAAATAAAGTCAGCAATAATTATATGAATATTTGATTCAATGATTCCACTTTGAGTTTTAACTGCATTTAAATATTTAGAAATTTCTTTTGCATTGATTTTTATGAGAATAATTTCTTCAGTTGTAATATTATTTATTTGAATGAAAATATTATGAGACAATTTAAATACAGCTAATATTATTTGATTTTTAATGTGAATAGTAGCAATTTATTTATTATCAGGTTTTAACTTTTGAAAAAAACACAAAATTTCTAAAAAATGAATAATAGCATTATTAGCTACAACAATTGCAATAATATGAAGTCATAGTTATTTTAAATATTATGTTGCTGATTTAAATATAGATAATTTTATGATACTAAAATTTATTGTAAGTTTTTCAATTATAACACTTTATATGATTATAAGGTGAAAATTTAGTGAATTTTCAAGAAAACAAATTAAATTAGTATTGCCTTTATCTATTATAACTGCAATACTTTTCACAGCACAATTTTTATATTTTATGCCAAATATTTATTTAAATTGACCACTTTCACTAAGTTATAAAATACTTTCATACTCTCTAATTGTTCCTATAATATTATCAATTATTTTATATAAAGATAAAATTACTAAAAGAAAAATTATAGCATTTATATTAACTTTGATTAGTTTAGGATTATTTATTATTTAAATTAAAAAATTATGGAAAATTAAAAATGTAAATATTATATATATTAATTAAAAAATAAAATATGAAAATAAAAATTCACTCAAATTTTGAAAAAATTTGAAATACAAAAAGACTTTTGTTATGATTTAATTTTAAAAATGCTCTAAAAAGTGTATTATGAGAGAAAGCTATTTTTGATAAAAGAGATACTCTAGAAAATAAAGACTTTTATTCTTATAGAGAAAATAAAACTGAAAAAAGAAATTATACTGTAATAGACAAATAAAATTTTAAATAAAAATCTATGAAAAAAATTATATAATACATATTCATAATATTAATTATTTTTTCAAATTTATAGATGAGATATAGAAGAGTTTTTAATTTGATAAACCATTACAAAAAAGCCTGAAAACCTTTTTGAGTTATAATAAATTATGATTTATTAAAATTTCATAATTGAGATATAAGGAAAGAAATAGCTGATAAAATTAAATAAATGTACAAAATATAC
>CAZSQW010000015.1:7402-11255 GCA_964609055.1 uncultured Candidatus Peribacteria bacterium | reverse complement strand
TTTGATTCTCCTGCATTAGTTTGTAATAAACCAAAACTTAATGTAATTAATAATAAAGCTAATATTTTTTTCATTTTTTCATTTTTAAAATATAAAATCATTTAACTAAAAACAGTATATTCTTTTCAGATAAATTGTAAAATAAATTTTTAATCTTCTTCTCAAGAGTTTAAACTTAACTTTTATGTTCAAGGTAATTCTTGTCACATCAAACTTTCTAGTTTTATATCTTTTCATTCTGAAGTTTATAATATTGAATTTAATAATTAAGAAAAATCTTAAAATTTGTTTTTTCTTTTTTTTATGTATAATGGATTTATATTAAAAATTAATTGAAAAATTATGTTAGACAAAAAATTAAAATTTGCTGAAAAATATAATTGGTGGACTGATGAAAAAGGAAAAATAAGTGAAAAAATTAAAATTTCATATATAATGTGAAAATGAAATATTTATGAGAATTATTTCATTTTTAAAAATTTTGATTTCAAAATTTTAAATAAATGATTTGAATTAATAATAAATGATAACTTTATTTTAAATTCAAGAAGAAAAGGTTTTTTAAAAACACTTTTTGAAGAAAAGAAAAATAACAATTTATAAAATATGATTAAAAAAATAATTAATTTTTTGTTTTGAAAAATAGAAAAAAAGAAAATAAAAACTGAAAAACAAATTGCTGAAAAAAAAGAAATTATTTATGATAAAATTGCTTTAAAAGTTTTAAATGAAAATCAACAAAATTTTAAAGTTTTACTAGAAGAATTTTCTACAACTCATTTTTTATGATGATGAACTGCTATTGCATTACAATTATGACACAGAGAAAGTATTGATTTTGATTTTTTCTCTATATGAAATCAATGAACTTTTTCTGATTTTATAAAAAAGATATGAAAATATAATTTTGATGTTTCTGAAAATGATAAAAAGGCTTTTTCTTGAATTGAATTTGTTGAACAAGAAGAAATTCATGTAGAAATAAATTGAGTAAAATTATCACTAATTAATTTTTATAGAACATTATATGAGGACCAAAAAATAAATATTTTATGAAAAAAATATATTTTATGATGATTAAAGCTAGCTTCTTTAGAAGAATTATCTGCAATGAAAGTTTTTGCAATGATTTGAAGAAAAAAGTGGAAAGATGCAGTTGATTTATATTTTATTATAAAAGAATTAAAAATTGATTTATCTGAAATTTTAGATTTAGCACAAAAAAAATATTTTATAAATATTTTTAATACAGAAAATGTATTAGAACAACTTATTTCAAAGACTTGGGATAAAACAGAACAAGTAAAATATTTAATAAAAAATCCTCCTAAAGATAAAGAAATTGAGAATTTTTTAGAAAAAGAAGCATTAAAAATTTTAAAAAATAAATAAATGACAACACCAGAAGAATTAGAGAGTGCAGTTGATATAGTTGATTTGGTTCAGAGATATATCAAGCTGAAAAAAGCTGGGACAAACTATAAGGCAGTTTGTCCTTTTCCTGGGCATAATGAGAAAACTCCTAGTTTTATGGTGAGTCCTGCTAAACAGTTAGCCTATTGTTTTGGGTGCCATAAGTGAGGTGGTGCTTTGAAATTTATTATGGATATTGAGAATTGTGAATTTAGGGAATCTATGGAGATTTTGGGTGGAATTACAGGGCTTAAAATTGGAAATGTAAATCCTGAAAAAGTAAAACAGGCAAAAAATCTTTATCAGATTTATAAAGATGCTAAAAGTTATTATAAGTCAGCTTTGCAAAAATATCCTGAGGTAAAAAAATATTTGATAGATAGAGGAATTAGTGATGAAATTATAGATAAATTTGAATTTGGTTATTCAGATAGTGGAATTGAACTTTATAATTATTTGAAAAAGGCTGGTTATGATGATAAATTAATTAATGATTCTGCTATTTTTGTAAATGTTTGAGCTAAAAAAGATAAATTTATTAATAGAATTATTTTTCCAATTCAGAATGCAAGATGAGATTATGTGGCTTTTACAGGAAGAATTATGGGAAAGTGAGAACCAAAATACTTAAATTCTCCAGCTACTTCAATTTATGATAAATCAGCAATATTATATTGATTATTTAAAGCAAGAAATTCAATTACAAAAAAAGATTTTGTGATAGTTACAGAATGACAAATGGACACAGTTTCCCTTCATCAAGCTGATTTTAATAATGCAGTTGCAATTAGTTGAACTGCTTTGACAGATAAACAAATAAAAACTTTAAAAAGATTAACTCATAAAATTTACCTTTGTTTTGATTGAGATAAAGCCTGAGAAAAAGCTACAAAACTCTCTATAGAAAATCTTAAAAATAAAGATTTAGAAATAAAAGTAATTATGATGCCGGAAAATTGAGATCCAGATGATTATATTAAATCAGGTTGAGATTTTCAAGAATTAATAAATAAAGCTGTTTCACCAATTTGATTTTTGATAGAAAAAGCAGAATTTGATATTAATTCTATAGATGAAAAAAAGAAATTTTTAACTGAAATTTTACAAGTATTAAAATCATATACTTCAATAGTTGAAAAAGATTATTATCTAAAAGAAATAGCTAATAAATTAGGTCTTAGAGAAGATACAGTTTATGATGCTTTTAATAAAACAAGATTAAAAAGAGATAATATTTTTAGAGAAGATAATATTAAAAAAGTTGAATATATAAGTGAAGATTATGCAATTTCTTATCTATTAAATGATGAAATTTTATTAGCACAATTGAGAGATAAAATTATTTTTAGAGATTATATTTCAAAAGATTTAGCTAAAGTTCTGGAAAAAGGTTCTACTATAATTGAGTGATTTGAACTTGAAAAAAAAGAGAGACTTAAAGCTCTTGCTATGAAAATAGAAGATAATTCTCTAGCTCAAACATCAGATGTTATTTGAAATACAATAGACAAATTAGTAAAAAAAATAAATACAAATTCTTACAAAAAAGCTATTAAAATTTTAAAAGAAAAGATGAATAAGTGAGATATAGAGGCTTTTAATAAATACAGTGAAATAGTAAAAAAAGCTAAAAAAATAGGATTAGTATAATTATATTAGATTATAAAATTAAACCTTTTCCAACTCTTATTACCTCAATTTCCTCTTCTAAAGCTATTTTATAATCTCTAGAAGTTCCAGCTGAAACTATTCAATTTTGTAAATATTTACTTCTTAATCTTTTTAATAATTTAAATTCTTCTCTCTTTTCTTCTTCACTAAATTCTGATTTACCAATTGCAGAAAATCAAATTAATCATATATTTTCTGTTTTATCTATTTCTTCTAAAAATTTAGGAATTTCTTCTATTTTTATTCATCATTCTTTATTTTTGTCTACATTAATTTGTAAAAAGATTTTTACCCAATTTGATTGTTTTCAACATATATCATCAATTTTTCTAATTTGTTTGATATTATCTACTGAATGAATTGTTCCACAAAATTGAGTAATATATTTAATTTCTTTAGTTTGAATATTTCCAATGAAATGAGTAGCTTCTCTTTCCATATTTTTTTCTTTCAAAGAATTTGTTCTATTTTCTCAAAGTCAAATTAAAACTTCACTATTTTCTTCAAATTGTGAAATAAGATTTTCTGTTTCTTCTAAATTCCAATATTTAGTCACTGCTAAAAGTTTAGACTCAGACTTTTTAAATTCTTCTATTATTTTTTTATTTAGTTTCATATTTAGTTTTTAAATTAATTATATTAAATTTGTTTAATTCTTAAAATTATATAAAATACTATTAAATTTACAAATTAAAAATTTAAAATGGTAGAAGAAAAAAAAGGACAAAATATTTTTTTTAGATTAATAAAATTATTAATTTGGCTAGCT
>CAZSQW010000015.1:0-7302 GCA_964609055.1 uncultured Candidatus Peribacteria bacterium | reverse complement strand
ATTTTAGAGTGATGGAATATTTTTGATATAGATGAGTATTTAACTAATAAATGATTAATTCAGAAATGAGAATATATAGCTTATGCTGAAAATTCAGAAAAAATAAAAGCTCTTACAGAATTTTATAATTTCTTAAGTTGAGATTTTATAACTTTAGAATGATTTTTATACCCAGATAGTTATAAATTAAAGTACCCTTTAAAAATAAATAAATTAGTAATTAAACAATTAGATAATTTTGAAAATAAAATTTATAATAAAATTTTATCCGATAAATCTACTGAAGAAATAATTAAAATAATTAATTTAGCTTCAATAGTTGAAAAAGAAGAAAAATCAGATTCTGAAAAAGCAACTGTTGCAGGAATATTAAAGAAAAGATTAGAAAATAATTGGAAAATCTGAGCAGATATTACAGTTTGCTATCCTCATAAATTAACTGCAAATGAATGTAAAATGGTTATTACAAAATATATCAGAGAAAAATCAGAATATAACACAAGAACAATGCAAGGTTTACCAAAAACTCCAATTTGAAACCCACAATTTTCTTCTATTAATGCTGTTATAAACCCTAATAATACAGAGTTTTGGTTTTACCTTCATAACACTAATTCAGGAAAAATATATTACTGAAAAACTAATGCTGAACATGAAGCAAATAAAAAATATTTATATAAATAAAAAACTTAAGATTAAATCTTAAGTTTTTTTCTATTTCACTTTTCAAAGATGTTTTCCTCTTCATCTGTATTCTATAACTATTGGAGTTCCTTCAAATCAGAAGTTTTCTCTAATTCTATTTTCTAAATATCTTTTGTAAGAAAAATGAAAATGATTAGGATTATTAGTTGTTAATACAAATTTTGGTGGATTAGTATCAGCTTGTGTTCCATAATAAATTTTTGGTGAATGAGCTTTTTTATTACCAGTTGGTGGATGTTTATAAATAACTTGTTCAAGAAATTCATTAAAAATTCAAGTTTTCACTCTTTTAAATCTTTCTACTTTAATTTCTCCTGCTCTTTCTAAAATTTCATTTACTCTTTTTTTATCAGTTGCACTTGTAAAAATTACTGAAACCCAAGGTACAAATTCTATTTTTTCTTTTAAATATTCAATATATCTAAGCATCATAGTTTCTCTATTAATACCTGGTTTATCAAGAACTCTATCCCATTTATTTACTACAACTATAAGTCATTTATTCTCTTCTAAAACTTTCGAAATAATAGATAAATCTTGTTGAACAATTCATTCAAATCAATCAACTACAACTGCAATAATATCTGCTCTTTTAATTGCTCTATCGCTTCTCATAATTGACCAATTTTCTACATTCCTAGTACCAATTCTTGATAATCTTCTAATTCAAGCTGTATCAATTAAAACATAATCTTTTTCATCATATCTAAATTTTGTATCAACAGCATCTCTTGTAGTTCAAGGCATATCTTTTACCATAACTCTATCTTTTCAAACTATTGCATTAATCAAACTAGATTTTCAAACATTTGGTCTTCAAGTTAAAGCTAAACTAACTACTGAATCATCAAAAGTTTCAAGCTTATAATTTAAACCTTTTTTAGTTAAATTTTTAAAAACAAACCTTCTAATCTCAGCAATTCATTTATTATGACTAACCGAAACTGGAAAAAATTCCATTTCTCATTTTCCTGCTAAACTCCAAGCTTCCATTTCTTGATTTTCATTATCAGCTTTATTTGCAACAATAATATAATCTTTAACATTATTTTTTTTCAAAATTTTACTAATTTGTAAATCTTGAGAAGTAAACTTATCATATTCAACTAACCAAATCAGTAAATCTGCTTCAGTTATAGATTTTTCAGTTCTTTCAACAATATCACCTGCTACTTCATCTTCTTTTGAACCAAAATCTAGTCACCCAGAATCAGCTAAAATATAGCTTAAATCATTATGTTCATCTGTATATTCATATTCAGAAACATCTCTTGTTGTTCCAGCAACATCATCAACTATTGCTATTTTATGACCTGTATATATATTAAAAAAACTAGATTTTCCAACATTTGGTCTACCAATTACTACTACTTTTGCTAACATATTTTTATTTAATTATACCTTAATTTTCCTTATATTTGTCATATTATATGATTTTTTATATAAATCAAATTAATTTTTTTATACTCTTAACTCTTCTAATGCTTTTATTCTATCATCTAAATCTGGATGAGTAGAAAATAAAGACATTATTCCTCATTTTTTCTTTGTAGAAATTTGTAAAGAAGCAAGTTTTGGGTCTGTTTCATGCATTCTATTTTGCATATCTTTAAGAGCTTGTAATCAAGCTATCATTTTATCTTTACCTACAAATCTTGCACTTCAAGCATCAGCCTTAAATTCCCTATATCTTGAAAATTTACTTAATATAAGTGAGGCTAAAACTCATAATATTAACTGAAAGAATATAACAACACCTAATCTAGCAAAAAATCACATTTTTTGATCTAAAAATGTATTAATAATATTGGCTAGAATATTTGAAATAAATATTATAAAAGTATTTAGAATTCCTTGTAATAAAGTCATAGTAACCATATCACCATTTATGATATGAGCCATTTCATGAGCTACTACTCATTCGATTGCATCTTTATTCATTGAATCTAATAATCCTGTAGAAACACCAACAAGAGATTTATTTTTAGAAGGACCTGTAGCAAATGCATTTGGTTCTGAATTTTCATAAATACCAATTTCAGGTATTTTTATTCAATGTTCCCTAGAAAGAGTTAGTATTGTAGTATAAACAATTCTTTCTTTTTCAGTTAATGTACCTTCATTTTCTTCAGTTAAAAATCTCATTTTATAAGCTTTTTTTGCCATCCACCTAGAAATAGATAAAGATAAAAATGAACCTATAAATCAAATTACTGCTGCAGAAATAAACATTGGTAAATACCCTCAAGTATGAGTACTTAAAGAAATACCAAAAATTTTCTCAATTAGATAAAAAGATATAGTTATAATAATCATTATAGCTATATTCATAGCAAACCATAACCCCATTGTTTTAAACATATTTTTTAGATTATAAAAATTTAAAATATTCTATATGATAGTTTATATTTTTTTTTATTTTGTCAAAACTTTTTTATTTTGTATATAATTCATATAATATAAAGAAGAAATTATTAAAAATGCTCATATATATAATTTATAAGTTATTTTATTACTTGTATCTGAATAAAATAAAAATTCTGAAATTATTGTCAATAATCATACTAAATTATATATTACTACTAAAGTAAGTGCTGATAAATGTTTACCTGCATAAAACCATAATAAATATGATAATCAAGTTGAAGCAAATCAAATTATTCATATAAAATACAATCAAATTAAACTTATGCTAAATAATTGAGTATAAAAGAAAAATAATGACGGCAATGAAAGTAATAATCAAATACATAAAAAGAAAAAAGTTATAACTAATCAATTTGAATTATCAAATTCTTTTTTTAATTCTACATAATAATAACTAAATAAAGCAAAAAATATCATTGAAGCAAAAGCTAATAAATCTCATAAAAATTTTAAATTATTATCAGAGATAATAGTTAAACTATTATCAGAAACTAAAAGTGATGATCAAATAGATGCAATAATTGCTATAAAAAATATTTTTCTATAATTATATTTTTGTCTAAATCCAGGATAAAATATAATTGTTATTAAAGCTACTAATATAGGAGAAAGTGATTGAATTAAAACTATGTTTGAAGCAGAAGAGTATTTTAATCAAAGTATAAAAGTTAATACTACTAAAAATAAAAATATACCTGAAAACCAAAAATTTTTACTTTTTTGTAAAGGTTTTTTAGATTTTAACAATTGTACAAAATCTTGTTTTTTAGAAAAAAATAATAAAAAAAATAATAATAAAAGTGCTCCTAAAAAAAATCTTAAAAATACTACTAATATGGGATTCAATCATTCATCAGTAGTTAAAAATCTTCAACCAATACCATTTAAACTAAGAAAAAATACAGCAATCAAAGCCAATATATATCATAATATTATTCACTTATTTTTTATTAAAAGTTTTTTCATATGTCTTTTTTAATGTCCTTAGAATCTAAAAACTCAAATAAAGTTAATCAATATATTACTAAAATTAAACTTAATAAAAATATTGTATTTTGGAAATTATATATATAAAAAGATTGCCAAATAATAGTTATTAATGAAAAAGTATTTAAACTAAACATATATATCCAAAAAATATTTTTTTTAATTAATCAAGGAAGATTAGTTTGAATTATATATTTAAATAAATAAATAATAAATACAAATAAAGTTGTGTTTATATAAAAAAATATTTTAAATAAATTTTCTGATACTATATCATATTCCTCTGAAAATATTAATATAATAGGACTTCAAATAATCCAAACTGATAAGAATAACAATAAACCTATAAAGTTTTTTACTTTTGAGTTCATTACTCTTTTTACTTTAAAAATATTTGGCATTCTAGAAAGTTCTATCAATAATTGACTTAAAAGAGAAATATTTTTTACATTTATTTCACTTTCAATATATATTCATTTGTAATTTATATTTATAATATTTATATTTAAATTATGAAAAACATTAAATAATGCATTAATATTATCAGTAGATTTTTTCTTAAAACTTATCTTTAATTTAACAGTTGTTTTATATTTTAAATTATCATCTTTTAAATTATAAATAATATTTAAAATATTATTTATTGATATTTTTCAATTACCAATATTTAAACATAAGTTTTTATAATCATTTATTTTTAAAGTATTTAAAACAGTTTTCTGTATAGATAAAGGTATTTTATTAAAAGTTTTATATCAAAATAGTGTCATTTCTTCATCTAATAAATGCTTTCATAAAGTTTGTATTTTTCAAGTTGTTTTATTCTTATATGTATTTTTGATGCTTTTTTTAGCAGTATTTGTTTTTAAAAAAGAAAGGTATTCTATTGGATATTCTAATTGTTTTTCAGATAAACTAAGGCATATATGATCTCAATTTTTTAAACAATGTACAATATTATTTACATATTCTCAATTAATCCACGCTCAATTCACTCTATGTCACATTTTACTATGAATTTTAAAAGCAAAATCTAGTATTGTAGAATCTTTAGGTAATTCTATTTTGTCTAATCTATTAGTTAAACAAGTAATTCTATTTGTAAATATATTTATATCAAAAGAATTTATAAATGTTTTTTCAACAGAAATATTATTTTTTTTATTTTTATTTTTAAACCATTCTGGAAAAATTGAATCTTTTTTAAAATATCATTTATATGAATTATGAGCTGCTATTCAAAAAAGATTGAATTCATACATTTCTTTAGTTTGGATTTGTATTTCAAAAATATATCATTCATTATCACTAACAGTTGTGTGTATTGATTGATATCAATTTTTTTTTGGAGAAGAAATATAATCTTTTATTCTATTTTCTTTTGTTTTATAAATAGAATGTATTAATCATAACAAAAAATAAGTATCTCTTTTTTTCTTTGTTATTATGCATAATGCAATCAAATCATATATTCAAGAAAGAGGTATTTTTTTATTCTCCATTTTTTTAGAGATAGAATATATAGATTTTATTCTTGAAGTTATTTCTATAGATATTTTCTTTTTTTTAGCTATTTTATTAATAGTTTTTTCAATTTGTTTTATTTTCTTCTTAAAATCTTTTGATTCTTCTTCTAATGTATTTTTAATTCTTTTATATTCATTTGGATTGATATATTGATAACATAAATCTTCAATATTTGGAAAATATTTTACTAAACTTAAATTTTTAATAAGAGGAATATATATATCTAAAGTTTCATTTGCTATATTTTTTTGATTTTTATTTGATAGCATTCAAATATTTTGCACATAACTTACTCTTAAACAAATTTTTATTAAAATAGCTCTTATATCATTATTAGTTTCTTTAAAAGTTTGATAAAATATTAATAATTTTTCTTTTGTTTTACATTCATTATATTTTATATTTGAAATAGTTTTTATATTTATAATTATTTCAAAAACTTTTTTTCAAAATTCTTTTTCAATTTTTTCTTCACTTGAAAAATTTAAAATATTTCTCAATAAACAAGAATAAAGTAAATCTATATCATTTGATATTTTAACTAATAGTAATGCTGCTTTTAATGAATTATTTATAATTAAATCTCAATTATTATGTTTATTTGTTAAATATTTAGAATAAGCATAATCAAAAACTTTCTTAAGTTTTTTAGTATCACTTAATTTAATTTCTTTTTCTAATAAATTATAATAATTTAATGTTTGTGTAGATATTTTCAAATTAAATAAATATAAAAAAATATTTTAAAATAGGGATATTTGTTCTTTTCTATCTAACTCTTCATTAACTATACTACTTGATTTTAGAAATAAATCAATAATTTCTAAGTCATATTTTATATTATGTCCAATAATTAGAATATCTAGTTCAAATAATTTAATTAAAAATTCTTTTAATTTTTTATCAGTTACTGTATTTCAACTATGTAATCTGTTTATATAAAAAATATTATCATCATTTAAATAAATACTTATTCATACTAACTTTGCTTCCATAATATTCAAAGAAGTAGTTTCTGTATCAAAAGTAATTTGAGGAAAGTTTTTGATATTATTAAATACTTTTTCTAATTTTTCATCATTATCAATAATTTTAACATCTAATTTTAAATCATCCCATTTTTTTAATTTTGGGCTTTCTTCTCATAATAAACTATTGAATTCTAATTCTCTAAATAAAGTTTTTATTTCAGGAGTTAAATAATTTTCTGGGATAAATTTATAATCTTCTAAATTAAATTCTGGTAAATCTACATTTAATTCTATAGTTGCTAATTTTTTAGATAAAAAAGCATTTTCTCTAGAATTTTCTAATTTTTCAAGATTTTTTCACTTAAATACTTTTTTAATATCATCTTCTAAATTTTCAAAATTTCAGCCATCAAAAACTTCATAAATTTTTTCTATACTTCAAAAACTATTTAAAAGTGTTACAGCTTTTTTAGGTCAAAATCAATCAATACCTGGAATATTATCAGCTTTGTCTCAAACAATAGCCAAATAATCAATTATTAATTCTGGTTTTACTCAAAATTTTTCTACAGTTTCTTCTATTCAAAATTTCTTTTTTTTCATTGTGTCATAAATATTCACATTTTTAGACACTAGAGAATATAAATCTTTATCTCAAGTCAAAACATCAACTTCAAAATCACAA
>CAZSQW010000014.1:0-11316 GCA_964609055.1 uncultured Candidatus Peribacteria bacterium | reverse complement strand
CCCATTTTTTATTTATTATAAAATATAATATTCCTATTAATAATATCATATTTTTTTTAAAAAACAAAAAAAAAAACTAGACATTAATTTTTTTTCTTATTTAATATATTAATTAAATCTTCACTTTTTCATTTTCTTATTCTAATATTTTTAGGAAAGGCTGTATAGAAGACTTCTCACCATTTTGTTGAATAAATTCTATCATCTAAAAATACTACAATTCAAGTATCTTTTTTTGTTCTAATTAGTCTTCAAAAACCTTGTTTTAGTTTTAAAATAGATTTAGGTACTCAATATTCCATAAAAGCATTTTTAAATAAAGTAGATCTTGCTTTAAAAATTGGATCTGTTGGAACCATAAAAGGGACTTTATGAATTACTAAATACTTTAAGTCATTTCAAGGAATATCAATTCATTCCCAAAAAGTATCTGTTCATACTAAAATTGAGTTTTTTGAATTAGTTTTAAAAGCTTCTATTAATTTATGTTTCCCTCAACCTACTCACTGAGCATACAAATTAATTTTTTCTTTTTTTAATTTGATAGAAATTTGTGAATAAGTCTGTTTTATAGCAGAAAAAGCTGTAAACAAAACTAAAGTTTTTCATCTAACAACTAAGAATAATTCTTGTAAAAAAAATATAACAAATTCTAAATTATTTTTTATTGATCATAAATTATCAGGAATATATAAAAGAGCTTGTTTAGAATAATCAAAATCACTATCTAAAGTTTTAAAATTAAAATTTTGTAAATCTAACATCTTCGCAATATAATCGTAATTATCTCAAATCCTTAAAGTTGCACTAGTGAGTACACATGTATTTAATTTTGACCATAACTTATTTTCTAAATACTCTCAAACATTTAATTTAGTATATTCTAAAACAATTTCTCACATTTTATTATTATAAGAAACTAATTTTATATGTTTATTTTTGTCATCTTTGTCTAGTAAGATTTTTATTATTTTCATAACATCTTCTAAAAATCTTAATTCTCTTCATATAGCTGAATAAACATTATCTGGAACAATAGAAAAAAGGTCAATATATTCTGTTATTTTTATTAAAAATAAATTAGATAATTCCTTTTTGTCTACTGTATCTATATTGTCATTATAAAAATCTTCTTCAATTAATATATTTTGATACTTATCATTACTTCCAACTTTTCTATTTAAATATAAATTAAAAGTATCAAAAATAATTCACATTTCAAATAGTAAATTATCTGTTTTGATTTTTAAATCTGGAACTATAAATTTATTTTTTCTTAATATTTTTTCTAAATTTATAATATTTTTTTCAAATTCTCTAGCTGAAAATCCTTTTTTTAATGAATTTGTCACAACATCTTCCAAGGTATGAGCTTCATCTAAAATTAAATTTTCAACTTTTCATAAAATAGAATTATCTCCATCTATATCTTGAAATAAAATATTATTATTAATAATAACAATATTTGCTTTTTTGGCATTTTTTCTAGCATTTAAAGCAAATTCATAATTACTATAAGGGTTTTCTTTAGAAAACGTAAAATAATTTCAAGAATTAATTTCATTTAAAAATCAATATTCTTTTCAATAATAATCTAATTCATCAAGTTCTCAACTTTTGGTATCAATTAACCAAAATAAAATTTTAAGAGCAAAAATAGCCTCATTTCTATCAAGTTGTCATCTCTCATTAAAAAAATTAATAAAAGAAGAAATACTAATATAATTTGCTTTTCATTTTAATTTACAATAAGAAAAATTAATATCTAGCTTATTTGATAAAAAGTCTAAATCCTTATAAAAAATTTGATCTTGAAGAGCTTTTGTAGAGGTTGAAATATACACTTGCTCTCAAGTTTTTACTGAATTAATTATTGAAGGTAATAAATATGCAAATGTTTTTCAGACTCATGTAGGTGCCTCAATAACTATTTTTTCTTCTTTTTCAAAACTTTCTCTAACATAATTAGACATTTTTGCTTGATTTTCTCTTAATTCTAATTCTTCATTATCTTTTATAAAATCCTCAATTCAAGAAATTTTTATATCAGAATCTATATTTCTTTTTAAAAACTTATTTTTATTTGGAAATGATTTTAAAAATTCTTTAACAAAATCTTCTGATGTAATTAATTTTGTAGAGTTTAA
The DNA here is from genome assembly GCA_964609055.1 of uncultured Candidatus Peribacteria bacterium. Classification (GTDB taxonomy): domain Bacteria; phylum Patescibacteriota; class Gracilibacteria; order BD1-5; family UBA6164; genus CALLPO01. Next base: position 9,169 of record CAZSQW010000014.1, on the reverse strand, counting down.
TAAAATTTCATTATAGACAAATTTTAAATTTTTGTCACTAGAAATATTAGCTATATAATCAAGATAAACCTTTTTTTTAAGTGACATATTTTTCATTTTGTCTACCAAAATTTTAAAAAGTTTAATTGTTGCAATTGTGTCATTTAAAGCTCTATGAGCTCATTCTAATTCTAATTTAAATATATTAGATAAATATTCTAAACTTAATGATTTTTGTTCTGGAATTAAAAAATTAGCTAATTCAAAAGTATCCAGTTCCAAATTATTTTTCAATTCAACTCAATTATTTCTTAAAAATCCTGAATCAAATTTTACATTATGTCACAAAATAGGATCATCTCAAATAAATTCTTCTATATCAAAAATGATATCTTTCCATAATGGACATCCATAAATATCATCTTGCCAAATATTACAAATATTTGAAACAATTAAAGGAATTTCAATTTCAGGATTAATTAAAAAAGACTTTTCTTTAATTATCTCAAAAGTTTTTTCATCAAATTTAACTAGTCAAATTTCTATAATTCTGTCTATTTTATTATCTAATCATGTAGTTTCTAAATCTAATGCTACTATCATTTTTTATTTTTATTATTAAATACATATTTGTCATAAACTATGAATTTAGGAAAAATTAATAAGCTAATTACAAAAATTATTATTATATATAAATATTTTTTTCCTAAAATATTACTTAAATATACAACTAAAATATAATTTATTAGTGAAAATAATATTAAGATAAATAAATATTTAAATAATGTTTTAAAAATAATTTTTGTTTTAAAAATAATTTTAAAACTTAATATAAAATTATAAAATAATACTATTAATACTGTTATAAAATAAGATAATTGCAAGGATATATTAAAAATATCTTTACAAACAAAAGTTATAAATAAATTTAATCAATATGAACTTATTCATAATAAAATAAACTTTATTATTTTCTTCGCATATTCTTCAGATAATTTTTTTTTAAATATTTTCATTAAATTTTAATTGATTTATATTTATTAATCATTAATATATATATTATAATAAATAATAAACTTCTAAAAAATAATGAAATTTTTATCTACAATATTAATATTTACTTTTCTTATAATAGGTATAAAACCTATATTTGCAATAGAAAAAAGCTCTATTAATCTTGAAAAAAATCCAAGCATAATAAATACTTACAAAAATATTAAACAAGCTAAATTAATAGAGAGTGAAGTAGTGAACTTTAGAAAAAAATTGATTATTATACAAAAAAAATATAATTTAGAAAAAGATAAAACAATAAATTCTTCACTAAAAGACTTAACTGAAATAATATATATACTTAGAAAAATTCAAACAACTAGATTAAATAAAAATACAGCTAATTATATTATTAATACTATAGTTAGTGATTTAAAAATAATGAACACTGAAATTAAAAGTTATTTAAAAAAAATAAAATCTCAATTTGTAAAAATAAATATAAAATATAGTAAAATTGCTACTGTACTTAATTTAAAATTAAATAAAATAATTTATTCTTTTCTAAATCATTATTTAAAAAAAACAAAACTTAATACAAAAGATAAAAAAATATTAAACATATTAACTAAGCTTAATAATGAATCTATAAAATTAAAGAATTTTAAAAATAATAATTTTTCTAATGAAAAAGAAGTTAAAATACATCTAGTTAATATTTTAAAGGAAATTAAAATGCATTTTAGAGAAATAAAAAATACATTAAAAAGATAGAAAATTTGTAATTTTTTATCTTTTTAAATCTAATTTGTTAAATAAATTATTAAGCTCTTTTTCTGATAAATGTTTATATTCTCAAAATTCTAATTTTCATAATTCAATATTTTCTATTTGAATTCTTTTTAATTTTTTTACTTTATGACCAACATATTCAACCATACGTCTAATTTGTCTATTACGTCATTGAGTTAAAACTATTGAAAAAGTACCTGAACTAAGTCTTTCTACTTTTGCCTCTTTTGTCATTTCTCCTAAAATAAAAATTCATTTTGACATCTTTTCTAGTGATTTATCTTCAATTGGTCAAAAAACCTCAACTATATATTTTTTAGAATGTCAATATCTTGGATGCATAAGATAATTAGCTAGACGTCCATCATTTGTCAACAACAAAAGCCCTGTAGTTTCCTTATCTAACCTACCAATTGGGAAAACTCTTTCTTTGATGTCTATAATGTCTACAATAGCAGTATCTCAATTTCAAGCACAAGTAGTAACTATATCTCTTGGTTTATTAATTTTATAATAAACCTGTTTTTTTTGTTCTACAATAGCCTCATTTTTAAGCTCTATTTGCTCTTTTCAAGTAACCTTCATTCCAATAACAGCTTTTTCTCAATCAACTGTAATTAATCCTCTTTCAATATATTCTTCAGCTTTTCTTCTTGAACATATTCAAGCCTGACTCATATATTTTTGTAATCTCATTTCTTCCATAAATAATTTGATTTAATAATATTTTTATTGATAATAATCTATATTTATAATTAAGCAAGTTTTTATGAAACAAGATTTACATCCAGAATTTATATCAAGATACAAACCTTTATTTAATGAAGAAGAGTTTAATATTTTTTTAGAATTTTGCACAAAACCACTTAGAAAATCCATAAGAATAAATACAGCTAAAATTACTATTTCTGAATTTCAAAAATTATCTAATAAAAATAATTGGAAATTAACAAAAATTCCATATTTAGAAAATTCCTACAATATAGAAGTAGAAGATAAAAATAAATTAATTTGAAAAAGTTTAGAAAATTTTTGTTGATTATTTTATAGTCAAGAAACTTCTAGTATGATTCCTCCTATAGTTTTAAATCCACAGCAATGAGATATTATTCTTGATATGTCAGCAGCACCTTGAAGTAAATCTACACAATTAGCTAATTTAATAAATAATAAATGATTTATTATGGCTAATGATATTTCAGGTTCAAGAATAAAGGTATTAAAATCAAACATTAATAGTCAATGATCTTTGTCTATAGCTGTTTCTAAATTGGACTGAAGAGATTTTTGAAATTATTTTTATGAAACTTTTGATAAAATATTATTAGATGCTCCTTGTAGTGCAGAGTGATCAATGAGAAAAGACAAATTTAACTGGTCACTAGACATTATAGACAAGTTGTCTACATTACAAATAAAAATGATATTATCAGCACTGTTAGCTTTAAAAGTGTGATGAGAACTTGTCTACTCAACTTGTACAATGACACCAGAAGAAGATGAATTAATAGTTAATTTTCTTCTAAATAATTTTTCTGAATCTATTCAAATAATAGATTGGAATATAGAATGATTAAAAACTAAGCCTTGAATAACTAATTGGAATTGAGAACAACTTAATCCAGAAGTTTCTAAATCTAAAAAAATTTGGCCACATCAAAATGATACTGAATGATTTTTTATAGCAAAATTTAAGAAAGTAGACAAAATAGACACTGATTTTATAAAAGAATACTTCCCTAAAAAATCACAAGAAAAGGCTTTAAAATCAAAAGAATTAAAGATTATATATTCTCAAATAAAAAAAAGATTTAATATAGACAAGACAATTTTTCAAAATATGTCTATAATAAAAAAAGATAATTCTTTAACTATTAGAACTCAAGAAAGTAATATTTTTTCTAATTTTCCAAATATTCATAATTTATGAATTCCCTTTTGAGAAATAATAGATAATAATTTTTTATTACATTTTTATTCTGCTCAACTATTTTGAAAATATGCAGATAAAAATATTGTATTATTAACTAAAGAAAATTCTCAACAATTTATAAATTGACTAGATTTAAAACTAGAAAAATCAGAAAGAAATAATTGTGAATTGTGACAAGTAATAGTTAAATTTGAAAATATTATTTTATGAACTAGTTTATTACAAAAAAATAATAAAGTAAAAAATCAAGTTCCAAGAGAGAATATTAAGATGTAAAGAACAGGATACCCATAAAGGGTATCCCTACATAAATATTGTAGGGGTACTCCTTGTGGGTACCCTGTTTTTTTAATTCTCAATAATTATAACTTCATTCTCTATTTCAATTCAAAATTCTTCTTTTACTTTTTTTTGTGCTAATTTTAACAATTCTATTAAATCTTTATAACTTGCAGTTCAATCACTCATCAAAAAATTAGCATGTTTTTCAGAAAAATAAGCTCATCAAATCTTATATCATTTTAATCAAACCTGTTCTATCAAAAAACCAGCCGATTGTTCTCTATTTGGATTTTTAAAAAAACTACCACAAGTATTTCCTTTTGGTTGTTTATTTTCTCTAAAATCAATATTGTCTACATTACTAGAATATTTTTCAATCTTAGTAGACAAATCAAAAACAGATTTAACTAAAAAATATTTATTATTATTTTGTTTTAAAATAGATGTTCTATAGCTGAAATTCATATTTTTAGTAGATAAAACTTCTATTTTTCAAGTAGACAAATTTAAAACTGTTGCTTCCCTAAAATTATTTTCAGTTTCAAGTCCAAAACAACCTGCATTTCAATAAACAGCTCACCCAATACTTCAAGGTAGTCAAATAAATCTATGCCATAAGTTTTGGCTATAATCTTTTTCTAAATTTTCAGCAATATCTGATATTAATTCATTAGAATAAGATTTTAATATTTTTGTATTTACATTATATTTCCATCATTGTAGATAGTTTTTTATAATAATTCATTCAAAAACATCAAAATTAAAAAGCATATTTGTTCCTCATCAAACAAATATTATTTTTAATTTATTTTCAAAAGCAAAATCCTTAATTTCTTTTAATTTAAAAACATCATCTTCTGAATTAATTTCAAAATAATATTTAGCAAATGCTTTAGTTTTAAAATTAGATAATTCTGTTATTTCTTTATTTTTTTGTAATATTTTCATTTATTTTTTAATTATGGAACCGGTATCTGGAATTAACTAGTTAATTTCAGGTACCGGTTCCGCTTTTATTTATTCAAATATTTTATAATTGCTTCTCAAGTATAACTTTCTTTGCAATTCTTTATATCTTCAACATTTCAAAAAGCCATAATTTTTCATCACTTATCTCATCAAGATGGTCAAATATCTATAATATGATCAGCATTAATTATTACATCCATATTGTGTTCTATAACTAGAACTGAATTTCATTTGTCTACTAAAGAATGTAATATTATCAATAATCTGTCTACATCTTGAAAATGTAGTCCAGTAGTAGGTTCATCAAGAATATAAAATGTTTTTCAAGTAGACCTTTTAGATAATTCAGTAGACAATTTTATTCTTTGGGCTTCTCAACCAGACAAAGTAGTAGACGATTGTCATAATTTTATATAACCTAAACCAACTTCTATAATTGTATTTAATATTTTTAAAACCTTTGGGTGATTGGTAAAAAAATCAGCTGCTTCAGATACTGTCATATTTAATACATCTGAAATTGTTTTTCATTTATACTTAATTTGTATAGTTTCTCTAGTATATCTAGAACCTGAACAATCTTCACATTTAATATAAACTGGTGGAAGAAAATGCATTTCTACTTTTTTAACTCAATCTCAATCACAAGCTTCACATCTTCAAAGTTTTGTATTAAATGAAAAATTTCAAGGAGTATATCATCTAATTTTTGATTCTTCTACTTCTGCAAAAACATCTCTTATTGGAGTAAAAACTCAAGTATAAGTTGCAGGATTAGATCTAGGAGTTTTTCAAATAGGTGACTGATCTATTACAACTGTTTTATCAAGCCATTCTAATCAGTCTATACTAGACACTTGTCCAACTTGTCTACTTGCTCTATTTAATTTATTAGATAGATATGGAGCTAATATACCATTAACTAGGGAAGATTTACCTGAACCAGATACTCCTGTTATAACAGTTAAATTAGATAAAGGTATGTCTACATCAATATTTTGTAAATTATTCTGTTTAGCTCATTTAATAGATAAAATTTTTCAATTCTTTAATAAATCACTAAATTTAGGTCTAAATTTTCTGTCTATAATAACTTGTCTTTCTCCAGTTAAATATGGTCAAGTAACTGATTTTTTGTCTACTATTATTTCATCAATAGTTCATTCAAAAATAATATTTCATCATTCAACTCAAGCTTTTGGTCAAACATCAATTATATGATCAGCTTCTCTCATAATATCCTCATCATGTTCAACTATAACCAAAGTATTTCAAATATCTCTTAATTTCTTTAAATTTTCTATTAGCATATTGTTATCTCTAGGGTGAAGTCAAATTGAAGGTTCATCAAGAACATAAATAATTCATTCTAATTTTGTTCAAATCTGAGTAGCTAATCTAATTCTTTGAGCTTCTCAACCAGATAGAGTTCCAGCTTTTCTTGAAATTGTCATATAATTAAGTCCTACTCAAGCTAGAAAATCTAACCTTTCAGTTGCATTTTTTAAAACTTTTTTAGCAACTTTTTCTTCATTAGTAGACAATTTAAAATCTTTAAAGAAATTAATTGCTTCAGTTACTGAAAAATTAGACATTTGTCCAATATTAATAAATTCTTTTTTGTAGGGAAGTCTGATAGATAAACTTTCAGAATTTAATCTATGTCAATTACATTGTGGACAATCTATGTCTACTACAAATTGATCATAACTTCATTTAGAAACATCTCCTTCATAATATCTTCTTTCTAATGTATTTAAAACTCATTCAAATATAGAATTATAAGTTTTTTTAACTCCAGAATCATTAATAAAAGTAACTTTATATTCTTTAATTCAAGTTCAATATAATATAATATCTTTATTTTTTTTTGAAAGAAGGGAATAGTTAGTATTTAATTCTATTTTTTTAAATTTTCAAACTTCTTGAAGTAATGCAAAAAAGTAATCTCAACCAAATCAAGGAGCAATAACAGCTCATTCTAAAAGTGTTAAGTTAGGATTAATAATTTTTTCTTCCAGAAATATTTTTTTAACTCAAAGTCAATGACAATCTTTACAAGCTCAACTATGAGAATTAAAAGACATATGAGAAATAGTTAATACTTCAGGAATATGTCAACAACTAGAACATATAAATACATTTGAAAATGATTTCATAACACTATCTATAATGTCTACTTGTAATTGTCCATTTCAAATTTTAAATGATAACAATAGTGAATCTTTTAACCTTTTAATATGACTTGAGTTATCATCTGAATAGTCTTCTATAATTAATCTGTCTACTATAATATTAATATTGTCTACATTTTTGTCTATATCAAATTCATCTCTAAAATCATCATTTATAGTTAAAATATTATTTCAAATATTAAATCTTATGAAACCTAAATCTAAAACATCTTTTTTAATTTTTTCAAACACTTCTTCTTCTGAGTAGTCATCATATTCTGAAATAGAAATTGGAGCTTTTATCATAAATTTAGATTTTAACTCTTGAATTTCTAAAAATTTAATAATATCACTTATTGAATCTTTTTTAACTTTTGAATCACATTTTACACAAAATCTAGTTCAAATATTTAAAAATAAAAGTTTATAATAATCATAAATTTCAGTTATTGTTCAAACAGTTGATCTTGGATTTTTACTTGTAGTTTTTTGATCTATTGAAATTGTAGGAGATAATCATTTTATATCATCAACCAAAGCCTCTTCTTTCATTCCACCAATAAACATTCTAGCATAACTTGATAAACTTTCTAAATATTTTTGCTGTCCTACATTATAAATAGTATTAAAAGCCAAAGAACTTTTTCAAGAACCTGAAACTCCTGTGATAACAGTCATTTTATTTTTAGGAATTTTCACATCTATATTTTTCAAATTATGTGTTTTTGCTCAAAATACTTCTATAAAATCTGACATATATTTTTAAATTAAAATTAATATTTTTATTATACTTGAATAATAAAAAAAATCTACTTAAAATTAACAGAAAGCTAAAGCACTCTGTTGATATATTTAATTTTCCTATAAATTAACAGTGTGGCTTTAGCCATCTGTTTTATTAATTACTTGCAATACAAACTCCAATAATTTTTCTTGCTCAATTTTGTTTTAAAACTTTAGCTATTTCATTTAATGTAGTTCAGCTTGAAATTACATCATCAACTAAAAATATATATTTTTTGTCTATATTGTCTACTTGTTTTTTACTTATTTTAAAGGCTTTTTCTAAATTATTTAATCTTTTTTGTCTAGTCAATTTTGATTGTTGTCTAGTATGTTTTTTTTTAATTAATACTTTTTTATTATAATTAATTTTTAATATATTTGCAAAATTTTCAGCTAAAATTTCTGATTGATTAAATCATCTTTTTATTTTTTTAAACCAATGTAAGGGAACTGGAAGTATTATAAAGTTATTCAAAGGGTTAAAACCTTCTATTGACAAGCTGTTAATTATATCATATTTTTTTATAAAAAATCATAATTTTTCTCATAATTCTACTCAAATATCTTTTTTTCAATAAAATTTAAAACTTGTGATTAGTTTTTTAATTACATCATTTTTATAGTGAGTTAAAACTATAATATTATCTAGGTATATTTTTTTATCATTAAAATTTTTTCAAGATAATAATTTATTTTCTATTAGGCATTTTTTATGAATTTTAAAATTATTAGATTTTTTTTTACAAATATAACAAAATGGTTCAAAATTATCTTGTTTTAAAAAACAATATTCACATAAATAAAAACCTTCTTTATTACAAAAAAAGCACTTTTTAGGAGATAATATATCTTTTAAAAAAATAAAAATCTTATTTAAAATATTTTTATTTATTTTATTATTTAAATTTGACATTATTATAATAAAAATTATTATATATAAAATATTAAATTACAAATTAATTATAATTATTATGAGATTTTTAGCAACAATACTTTTATTAATATTTTCTTTAATATGGTATTATTTTTGATATAATAATTTAAATAATATACTTATAGTTAATCAAGTAGATAATTATAGTAATTATTCAATACTTATTATAATGGCTTGAATGTTTGTTTTTTGAGTACTTTTTTGAAAAACTTTAATCAAAAAAGAGGAAAATATAATAAAAGAGAAGAATATAGTAGAAGAAAATAATTTTATTCCTGAAATAAAAAAAGAAACTACATTAACATATAAAAATTATGATGATGATTT
>CAZSQW010000013.1:5129-11449 GCA_964609055.1 uncultured Candidatus Peribacteria bacterium | reverse complement strand
TCAACTTGTTACTCATCAGTTAGCTGATAGTTTTTTTACAGTAATATTTCACATATTAAAGTTATCTGTATTTTTTAATTCTAAATTTCATACTGAATTAGAACTTAAGTCTAAAGTTCATCAAGAATTAATTTTATTTTGTAAAACTATTGCTAAATCAACTTCTTGTATTGTTCAATTTAATATATCAGAACTTGTTATACTTTCATTTTGAACTTTAACACTATTTACTGCATTATCTTCTAATTCAGAATTTCCAATAGTTTGACCTATTTTAGAAACAGAAGAATCTAATCTATTATTATTAAGAGTCCCTGTATTAATATTATCTGCATTTTTGTAAAAAGTTGAGTCTTCTCAATCTAAAGTTTCAGAATCTCTAGCTTTAAAATTATCACTAATTTCAATTTCAGTTAAAGTATTATTTTTAATTTTACTAGCATCAATAGAATTTCATTTTATAAACTCTGGTTCAATTCTTCATTCTGAATCAAAAAAAGTATTAATTAATTTTCATAATTCAGAATCACTTGAATTAAAATTAGATATATATCACTGTATACTTGAATTACTTGCATAAACTCAAACTGTACCAAAAATTATTATAGAACCTACAATAATTCATTTTCATATTTTTTTAATTTCTTTTTTATTAAACATTTTTATTTTATTATTAAGTATTATTTTATTATCCAAAAAGTATTTTCATTATTTTTAAATTCAATATTTTCTTTTATATTTTTTTCTAATTCAAATCTGTCTCATCATCAAATATTGTTATTATTAAAATTATTATTATTAGAATTATATGTATTTTCTTCTATAATTACATTATCATTTACAATTGCTTTATTATCTATAATATCATTAATTTCATTATTAATTTCAATTTTTTTAATTTTAATTCAATTAAAGATTTGAGTTCATAATGTATTACTATATGATTTTCAATATAAAGTATCATCATCTTTACAATAATAAACATATATAGAAGAACTGTGATTAAAATCTATATATCACACAAATGTACTATATGCTTTTCATTTTAATTTTAACCCATTATTACATGAACCAATATTAGTTACTACTTCATTGGAAATATGTACATTATTAGAAGAATTAGAACTCCAATCTAATCTGAAAAATCAGTAAATATTATCATAATAATATCATACAAAATGATTATTTTCTAATATATTATCATTTCATTCATTGATATAATAAGTTGTTTTTTTATTACTAAAAGATATTTGATTACTATTAGTTCATGTTCCTACAGAGAATTGTTTTTTAATATAATCTCAAATTATATCAAATCAATATATTGTCCCTGTTAAAAATCAAATAAATAATATAAAAAAAATAATTTTAATTAAAAAAAACTTTTTATTTTTGTTTTTTTCCATAGAATATTAATTAGTTATTAAGTAATATAAATATATAATAAATTTAAATAATAATCACTTATACTATGGAAAATAATAATAAAAAAGCCTTTACTTTTACAGAATTAATTGTATCAATAACAATACTTTCAATATTGTCTACAATATGATTTATTTCAATATGATGATATTTATCATCAGCTAGGGATTCTCAAAGAATTGCAGATTTAACTCAAGTAAAAACTGCTATAAAAACTTATAAAAATCAAAAATCAAGATTACCTTTTCCAGAAAATTATTTTTGAATAATGAATTGAGCAACAAATAAAATTGCTTGGCAATGAAAATTAGGAAAAAATATTTCACTATCTACTATTGATGAAATACCTTTAGATCCAAAATTACAAATTCCTTATTTGTATAGTATAACAGCAGCTAAACAAGAATTTCAATTAGCAGGAACTTTGGAAAATGAAGATAATGAAATAGCTATTGTAGTTTGAGATTATCATTCAGTATCCAAAGATTTATTACCAACATTATTAGTAGTAGCTCAATCAGATTTAGATATAACAATACCTTCCAATAAAGATTTATTTATTTTTAATGGACAACATAATAATTTACCTTATTCTTTTATAAATTGATATATACCAATAAGTGATTGAACTATTTTTTCTGAATTATTATCTACAGCAACTTGAAGTAATAATTTTTCACAAAATAGTGATTTTGAGACTTGTGTGGAAATAAAAGAATGACTAAAAGAAATTTGAACTTGAACATATCAAATTAGAAATGAATACTGAATATTAACAAATACAGGTTGTACTTTTTAAAAAATATAAAAAAAACTAGCAAAATAATCTAATTCTATATAATAGAGTTAGATTATTTTTTAATTTAATAAAATGAGCACAAATACTGAGTATCCTAAAAAATATAATCCTAAAGATTTTGAGGATAGATTATATAAAAATTGGGAAGAAGAAGGAAAATTTAAACCTAGAGAAAGTACTACTGGTGAACAGTTTTATATTCCTATGCCACCTCCTAATGTAACTTCAAAATTACATATTGGTCATTCTTCTATGCTTAGTTTACAAGATATTATGACTAGATATCATAGAATGAAAGGGGATTCTACTTTACTTTTACCTGGAACTGATCATGCTTGAATTTCTACTCAAGTTAAAGTTGAAGAAAAATTAGCTAAAGAAGGGAAGAATAAACTTGATATGAGTAGAGAAGATTTTATTGCTGAGTGTTTTAAATGGACTAAAAATTATTGAGGTCAAATTCAAAATCAGTTTAGAAAAATGTGAACAAGTTGTGATTGGTCAAAAGAAAAATTCACACTTGATGAATCTATGAACAAAAGAGTAAATAAAGCATTTGTTGATTTGTATAATAAAGGTTTGATTTACAAATGAGAATATATGGTTAATTATGACCCAGTTTTAGAAACTGTTGTATCTGATCAAGAAGTTGTTCATAAAGAAGAGCATTGAAAAATGTACCATATTACATATTTTTGTTCTGGATGTGATAATGAAATAGTTATTGCTACAACTAGACCAGAAACTCTTTTAGGTGATGTTGCAGTTGCAGTTCATCCAAAAGATAAAAGGTATAAAAAAATGATAAAAGCAGGGAAAAAATTAATTCTTCCTCTTGTAAATAAAGAAATTGCATTAATTGCTGATGAAGCAGTTGATATGGATTTTTGAACTGGTGCTGTTAAAATAACTCCAGCTCATGATGCTAATGATTTTGCAATGGCAAAAAGACATGATTTACCACTTGATAATATTGTTATTTGAAAAGATGGTAAAATGACTGAAGTTGCTGGGCTTTTTGCTGGACAAGATTTTATGACAGCTAGAGAAAATATTGTTGAACTTTTAAGATCAAAATGAAACTTAATAAAAATAGAAGATCATGTTTCAAAAGTAGGTTATGGGGAAAGAACTTGAGCTAAAATTGAAACAATTATTTCTACTCAATGGTTTGTAAAAGTTGAACCATTAGTTAAAAAAGTAATAGCAGGTTATAAAAGAAAAGATTTTAAAATTATTCCAGAAAGATTTAATAAAACTTTTGAAGATTGGGTTTTTAACTTAAGAGATTGGTGTATTTCTAGACAATTATTATGGGGACACCAAATTCCAGTTTGGTATAATGAAGCTTGAGAAATATTTTGTGCTGAAACAGAAGAGGATGCTCAAAAACAAGCAGGAGAATGAGTTAAATTAACAAGAGAAACTGATGCACTTGATACTTGGTTTTCATCTGGTTTATGGCCTTTTGCAGTTTTAGATAATGATATGTGGGGAAATAAAGAGTCAGATTTAATGAAACAATTTTATCCAGCAGGAGTTTTAGAAACAGGTCATGATATTATATTTTTCTGGGTTATTAGAATGTTATTATTCTGATATGAATTTACAGGACAAACTCCATTTAAAACAATTTATCTACACTGATTAGTAAAAGATTCTCAAGGGAGAAAAATGAGTAAATCTCTTTGAAATGGTATAGATCCACTTGATATGATAAAAGCTCATTGAACTGATGCACTTAGATTAACTTTAAGTGTTTGAAATACTCCTTGAAATGATTTAAAATTTGATGAAAATAATGTAATAAATAACAAAATATTTATTAATAAATTATGGAATGCTTCAAGATTTGTATTTACAAAAGTAGATTCTAATACTGAAAAAGATGATAAAAAATTAGAAAAAACTTTATTAGATAATTATGATAGTTTAGAACTTCATGAAAAATGGATTTTATCTAAATTGAAATATTTATCTGATGAAGTAACTAAATGAATGGAAAATTATAATTTTTCTGAAATAGGTCAAGAACTTCAAATTTTTACAAAAAATGAATTTTGTGATTATTATATAGAAGAATTCAAACTCAGTAGAGATTCTAAATTTTGAAATGAGGTAATAATTTATACTTTGAATAAATTGTTAAAATTATGGCATCCATATATTCCTTTTGTAACTACTGAAATTTATTCTAAATTAGGTTTTGCTTGAGATTTGATAGATGCTAAATGGGGAATAGTAAATATAGAAAGAAATGAAAAAGTAGAAAAAGAAAAAGATTTAATGATAAAAATTATCAAAGAAATTAGAAATTTAAGAGCAGAAAATAATATTCTTCCAAGTAAAACTGTATGAGTTAAAATTTATGCAAAAAATAAAAATGCTGAATTTTTATCTTGAGTTTTAGATTTGATAGGTTGAATAGTGAAAGCTGAAACTATTGAATTAGTAGATAAAAAAGAAAATGATATAAATCTTGCTTATTGAATAATTAAGCAATGAGTAGAGGTTTATATGGATACTTCTAATGCAATTGATATAGATAAAGAATTAATAAAATTTAAAGAACAAATTTCAGACACAAAAGAATATATTGCAATTCTGGATAAAAAATTATTAAACTCATCTTTTGTAGACAGAGCTCCACATCATCTTGTTAGAGCAGAAATGGAGAAAAAAACTCAAGCAGAAGATAAATTAAAGAAAATTGAAGAAAAATTGGAGAAATTATTGAGGAAAGAGTAAAAAATAAAATTAATATAAAAAATATGCTAAAAAAAGTAAAAGCTTTAATTTCACTTGATAATCCATTAAGATTATTATATCATAAATTAAGAGCAGTTAGTGCTAATATTATATATGGATTTCCTCATAAAGATATGTTAATTATTGGTATTACTGGTACTAATGGAAAAACTACTACTTGTAATATTGTAGCTAGAGGTTTAAGAAAAGCAGGGAAGAAAGTTTTTATGTTTACAACTGTAAATATTATTGTTGATGATGAAGAATTTACAAATGATACAAAAATGACTAGTCCTGATGCTTTTACTTTACAAAAATGGTTGGCTTATGCTAAATCAAAATGATGTGAAATTGCTGTTATTGAAACTGCTAGCCATTGAATAAAAATGTATAGAATTTGGTGATTAAATTATGATATTTGTGCTTTAACTAATATTACTCAAGATCATTTAGATTTACATAAAACTATGTTTAATTATGTACAAACAAAACTAGAAATTTTTAAAAATTTAATGGTATATAAAAGAAAACCTTGAATAAAAAAAGTAGCTGTAATTAACTTAGATTCTGAATATTCTGAGATTTTTACTAGTGAAACTTATGATACACTTTTTACTTATGGTACAAATTATAAAGCTAATCTTCAACCAAAAAATATAAAAACAACTATTGAATGAACTGAATTTTCTTTAAAAGTTCCTTGAGATGATATTAATATAAAAACTAAATTAATATGAAATTTTAATGTTTATAATATAATGTGTGCTGTTTGAATTTTTTCAAGTCTTTGACTTTCAAAAAAACAAATAGAAAAATCTATTGAAAAAACTACTTGAGTTCCATGAAGAATGGATTTACTTGAAAGTGAAGTTGGTTTTAAAATTTATATTGATTATGCTCATACAGAAGATGCTCTTAAAAATGTTTTACAAACTTTGAAAAATCTTGAATGAGTTAAAAGAATAATTACAGTTTTTGGAGCAACTTGAGATAGAGATAAAACAAAAAGACCAGTTATGGGGCAAATAGTTTCTCAATATTCAGATTTAGTTATTTTAACAGAAGATGATAATTATAGTGAAGATGTTCATGAAATAATGAAAGATATAATTCCAGCAATTGAAAGAAAAGAATGAGAAGGTTTTTGGGTAATTCCAGAAAGAAAAGAAGCTATTATGACAGCTTTAGTTGCTGCTAAAAAATGAGATATAGTACTTTTAGCTGGAAAATGAGATGAACATAAAATAATAAGAAATCACTGAGCAGATGATTGGCATGATAAAACAGTTGCAAAAGAAATTTTAGAAGAAATTAAAGAAAATAAATTAATAGCTAAAAAATAAAAAAT
>CAZSQW010000013.1:0-5029 GCA_964609055.1 uncultured Candidatus Peribacteria bacterium | reverse complement strand
TAAAAAATAAAAAATGGCACTTTATTTAAAATATAGACCTCAAGATTTTAAATCTTTAGTGGGACAAGAATTTGTAAAAAACACTTTACAAAAAGCAGTTTCTGATAATAAAACAGTTGGAGCATATCTATTATGCTGACCAAGATGAACAGGAAAAACTAGTACAGCTAGAATTTTAGCTAAAGCTGTAAACTGTAAAAATCCAGATAATTGAAATCCTTGTAATAAATGTGAAATTTGTGAAGCTATAAATTTAGAAAGTTTGGTTGATGTTATTGAAATAGATGCAGCAAGTCATACTTGAGTTGATAATATTAGAGCAATTATTGAAAAAGCTCAATTTCAACCTACAAATTCAAAATATAAAATTTATATTATAGATGAAGTACATATGTTGAGTAAAGGTGCTTTTAATGCACTTTTAAAAATTTTAGAAGAACCACCAGTTTTTGTTAAATTTATACTAGCTACTACTGAAACTCATAAAGTTCCAGACACAATTATTTCAAGATGTCAAAGATATGATATGAAAAATATTAGTATTTCTGATATCAAATCAAGATTAATTTTTATATCTGAAGAAGAAAAAATAAAAATAGATAAAGAAAGTCTTGAATATATAGCTAATAATTCAGGATGAGCTTTAAGAAATGCTCTATCTTTATTTGAACAATTAGTTGTAAATAATGAAATAAAATATGAAAATATAGTTGAAAATTTATGAATAGTAAAATCTGAAGTTTTAGATAATTTTTTAGAAAAATTATTAAATAAAAATCCTAAAATAATAGAAGATTTTGATGAATTAATAGCTGATTGAAAAAATATAAAATTATTTTTCAAAGAATTAATATTTTTTACAAAAAATAAAGCTCTTTATAATTTAAAAAATAATTTTAATATAAGTGATTATATTAAAATTTTAGATATTTTAGATGAAACTTATTCTAAAACTAAAAATAGTTTAGATGAGAATACTACTTTTTTGATTGGATTATTAAAGATTGTAAGTTGATATAATAAGGAAGAAAAAATAAATAATATAAAAACGGTACCGGTACTTAAAGAGAAAAAATTAAGTTCAAGTACCGGTACCAGTATAGATAATAAAACAGAAAAAAAAGAAGAAATTAATTCTTCTGATATAGATGATATTTTTTGAGATAATCCCCCCTTACAAGAGGGAGAAGAAAAAGGGTGAATACAAGATTTTAATACAGAATTATATCTAAATACTTTGAAAAAAAACTGAGCAAAAGCTATGGTTATCATGAGTATTAAATGAGCTTCTTTAGAATTATCTTGAAATGTATTAAATATCAAATTTAAAACAAAATTTGCACTTAATTCTGTAAATAATCCAGAAACTATTACATTATTAAACTGATGATTAGTTAGTATGTGAATGAGTTGAATTAATATAAAATTAGTTTAAGTAAAGAGATGTTTCAGAGAAACATCTCTACATAAATGCAGTTTTCTTGAATTCAATCCTCACATATAAGCTAATCAAATTGCATCTGCTGCATCATCTGGTTTTGGAATTTCTTCCATTTTAAAAATAATTTGTAAAGCTCTTTGTAATTGAGCTTTTTTTGCTTGTCCATTTCCTGTAATTGCTTTTTTTACTTGAAGTGGAGTATATTCTTGAATTTGTAAATTATTTTTCATAGCTTCATACATAACTACTCATCTTGCTTGAGCAACATCAATTGCTGTTTTTGCATTATTTTGAAAAAAAAGTTTTTCTACAGATATAATATCTGGCTTATATTTTTTAATAATTTCACTTATATCATTTCAAATTTCAAATAATTTAATATTTATTGATATTTTTGGAGTAGTTGAAAAAACTCAATAATCTATAATATCATATTGCTGTTTTTCCTTATCTATAATAGCAAAACCTACTGTTGTAGTTCAAGGATCTATTCCTAAAATTCTTATATTTGACATTATTTTAATTTTATTTATAGTTATTTATTTGACATAACAATAATTATGTGTCATAATTAATTTGTAATTGAAAAACAAGTGATTAAAAAATAGATTTTAAACAATGTATTAAATCAGTTGTTTCTTAATTACAGTGTGTGTGTAATTAATTATTTCTTTTAAATATTATTTATAATAATAATTATATAATAAATTATGAAAAAATCAATAATAATTGATAATGAATTAATAGATGCAATTGCTGATTCTTTTAAAATAAGTGATAAAGAAAAAATGACTTTTCTTAAATATATTTGATATATGACACTTTCTGAAAGAAAACAATTACAAACATTAATATAAAGAAATAATCAACTAAAAAAACTATAATTTCAAATTATAGTTTTTTTAGTTAGAAGAGAATAGCTAGAATAATTATTCTACAGTTACACTTTTAGCTAAATTTTGAGGTTTATCAACATCTTTTCACAATATTTTTGCCATTTCTACAGATAGAGTCCACATTGGAATCATTGGAGTAAAAGGAGCTAAAATATAACTAGTTTCTGGAACTTCTATAATATCATCATAAAGTTCTTTATTTTCTAAACCTTGAGTTATTATTCATAAAACAGTTGTATTTCTTGCTCTTACTTCTTTGATATTTGAAGCAGTTTTTGTTTCTAGAACTCATTTTAAATTAATAGCTACACAAGGAAAATCTGGTCAAACAAGAGCTAGTGGTCAATGTTTTAATTCTCAAGTTGCATAACATTCTGCATGAAGATATGTTAATTCTTTTAATTTTAAAGCACATTCTTCTGCTGTTCATAGCAGTAGATTTCTTCATAAAAAGAAAAAATTATTATACTTAGAATATTTTTTAGCTATTTTTTTTATTTTATTAGAATTATTTAATTGTGATTTCATTTTAATAGATAATTCTTCTATTTCTCAAATTATTTTTCTTACTTCTTTTATTTGTAAATTTCTTTTTGAACCAAAATCAAGAGCCATTAATAATAAAATTCATAATTGTCCAATTATATTTTTTGTACTTGCAACTCATACTTCCACTCCAGAATGAGTATAAAGCCCATAATTACACATTTTAGCAATTGTAGAACCTACTACATTTACAATTCAAAAAGTTATTCAACCTTTTTCTTTTACAATTTTAACTGATTCTCTAACATCTGCTGTTTCTCCTGATTGGCTAATAAAAATATATAAAGTTTTAGAATCTGGAAGAAAAGTATCATACAAAAATTCTGATGAAATTCTAACTTGACAAGGTATTCAAGATAATTCTTTGAACCAGTGTGATCCAGTAACTCAAGCAAAATAACTAGAACCTGAAGCTATAATTTCAATTCTTTTAATATTTTCTTTATTTAATTCTGTAAGAGTTTCACTAGTTATAATTTTTTCTTCAAAATTAATTCTTCATTTTAAACAATTAAGTAAAACCTCAGGTGCTTCATTTATTTCTTTTTCTGTAAATGTTTCAAAATTTCATTTCTCAGCCATAGCAAATTCTTGAGTCATTTCTTCAGATTTTCTATCAACTTCTTTTCATAAATTAAAAATTTTATGTTTTCAATTTTCTATAACTACAATTTCATTATCTTCAAGTGTGAAAAATTCATGACAATTTTTACTTAAAGCATTTATATCAGAAGATAAAAAACAAGCTTCATCACTTATTCCCAAAATCATAGGACTCCCAAATTTTGTTCCAATTAAAACATCTGGATTTTGAATATCAATTATTCACAAAGCATATGCTCAAACTAGTTTTTTAGTGATTTTAGAAATTGTATTTATTAAATCTTTTTCAAACATTTCTTCAATGAGTTTTGCAATAACTTCTGTATCAGTATCAGAATAAAATTTATAATCTTTTTTAATTAAATCTTTTTTTAATTCAGCATAATTTTCAATAATTCCATTATGAACTATAAAAAATCTTTCATTTTTAGAATAATGAGGATGAGTATTTTTTTCAGTTACTCACCCGTGAGTTGCCCATCTAGTGTGAGCAATTCCAGATTTGTAGCTTTTATTATTTTCAAAATTTAATTCAACTTTTCCAGCTAAATTACTTACTTTCCCAGTAGCTTTTTCCAAAAAAGTTTTTCCACTTTTAGTTATTCCAAAAACACCAGCACTATCATAACCTCTATATTCCAAATTAGTTAAACCTTCCAGCAAAAAAGGAATACTATTTTTATTTCAATTATAAGCAAAAATTCAGCACATAAATAATAATTTTATTTATAAATTACAACCACTTTATTTTACCAATTGATTTTATAACTTTTTAAAATTTAGTCAAAAAAATAAAAGAACTTTCTTTTTTATTAATATTTTATATAATAAATTATATCATAAATAAATAAATGAATAATAAAAAAATGAATAATAAAAAAAATAGAACAATTTTTATATGAGATATACATGGCTGTTATGATGAATTCAAAATTCTTATTAAAAAACTTAAAATAAAAAAAGAAGACACTGTTTATATAGTAGGAGATATGATAAATAAAGGCCCTAAATCTTTTAAAATTTTAAAATTTCTATATAAAAATAAAGATCAATATAAACCTATCTTAGGAAATCATGAAATTTTATTTTTTAATTATCTAAAAAATTTAAAAAATAAAATAGATTACTCATTTAATCAAGATATTTTTTATAAATTAGAAAAAAAGTTAACAAAAAATCCTGAAATATTAAAATATTTAAAAAAAATACCATTATTTATAGAAAAAGAAAATTTTTTATTAATTCATTGAGGTTTAAATCCTGAAAAAAAAATAGAAGAACATTTAGTTGATGAAATAACAAAAATTAGACTTATAAAAAATAAACCTTGGTATAAATATTATAAATGAGAAAAAAAGATTATTTATGGACATTGGGCAATTCAATGAATTAATATTACAAATAATACTATTTGAATAGATTCTTGATGCTGTTATTGAGGTTATCTTACAGCATATATATTAGAAACTTGAGAAATAATACAACAATCAGCTATAAAACAATATTCTAAAATAAAATAAAAAAAATAGAAATAACAGTTTTT
>CAZSQW010000012.1:0-11714 GCA_964609055.1 uncultured Candidatus Peribacteria bacterium | reverse complement strand
TTGGTTATAAAACAAGAAAAAGAAAGAAGACTACTTCTAGATGGATCTTGAAAACAAGAAGTTGAAAACTTATGGTGTAAAGACCAAATAATGATATTTATTTATTATTATAAAACTTATAACTTAAACTTAAAACTTATCTTATGACAAGAAGTTTAAAAAAATGACCTTATATTGATGAAAGGCTAGTTAAAAAAATTAACAAAATGAATGATTCAGGTAAAAAAGGTGTAATTAAAACTTGGGCGAGAGCTTCAACTGTTACTCCAGAATTTGTTTGACATACATTTGGTGTACATAATGGTAAGAAACATTTTCCAGTATTTATTACTGAAGATATGGTTTGACATAAATTATGAGAATTTTCAATGACTAGAACTTTTAAAGGTCATTCATGAAACAAATAGTATTTTTAAAAGCTAAATTATCTACTTATGAAAGCTTATGGGAAGAATATTAGAATATCTCCTAAGAAATTAAGAGTAGTTGCTGAAATTATTAGAGGTGAGACAGTTGAAAAAGCTTTATCATTTTTAAAATTTGCTCCTAAAAAAGGTGCTGGTATTTTATATAAAATTCTATTTTCAGCAATATCTAATGCAGAAAATAATGATTCACAAAAAGCTTCTGATTTATTTATTAAAACAGTAAGTATAAATAAATGAATTGTTTATAAAAGAAGTAATCCAGTATCTAGATGAAGGGCTCATAAAATTTTGAAAAGAACTTCTAATATTATATTGGAGCTACAGGTAAAATAATATTTTAATATTTAAATTATTTAAATATGTGACACAAAGTTAGTCCTATATCATTTAGAATTCCATATATAAAAAATTGGTTTTCAACTTGGTATTCAGACAAAAAGTCATACAAGAGTGATTTATCTGTTGATCTTAAGGTGAGATGAATTCTTAAAAAAGAATTGAAATGAATTCCAGTGTGAGATATAATTGTCTCAAGAGAACAAGATAATTTAAAAATTTCTGTTTTTACTGCAAAATCTTCTCTTATTCTTTGAAAAACAGGTGAGAACCTTGAAAGAATAATAACTGTACTTTCTAGAAAAATTGGCACAAATGTTAAAGTTGATGTTAAAGAAATAAAAAATCCAGATCTTAATTCTAAGATTGTAGGGTTTGATGTTGCTAATCAAATTGAACAAAGAATGCCATATAAAAGAGCTATTAAAATGGCAATTTCTAAAAGTATGGAAAAAGGTGCAAAATGAATCAAAATTAAAGTTTGAGGAAGACTTAATGGAGCTGAAATTGCAAGAAAAGAAACATTTAAAGAAGGAAATATCCCAACTCAAACTATTAGAGCAGATATTGACTATTGTACTGTTAGAGCTGAAACAGTTTACGGTACATTAGGTTTAAAAGTTTGGATATATAAATGAGATGTTTATAGTAAATAATAAATATCTTAATTTATAAAGATTTTTATATACTAATTTGTACTTATAATGTTACAACCAAAAAAGACTAAATACAGAAAAGTCTTTAGAGGTAGACTTAAAGGTAAGGCTATCAAAGGATCTAGTATTGTATTTGGTGATTATGGTATGAAAGCTGTGACTAGGGGTTATATAACTTCTAGACAAATTGAATCAGCTAGAAGAGCTATAATGAGATATATAAAAAGATGAGGTAAATTATGGATAAGAATCTTTCCTGATAAAGCTTATACATCTAAATGATTAGAACAACCTATGGGTTGAGGTAAATGATCTTTAGAAATGTATAGAGCTCCTGTAAAACCTGGTAGAGTTCTGTTTGAAATGACATGAGTTACACCAGAAATTGCAAGAGAAGCTTTTAGGTTAGCTTCTTATAAGCTACCTGTAAAAACTAAAATATTAGTTGATTAATATCTATATATGAAACAATTAAAAGATTTGAAACTTAAAGAAATATCTAAATTAAATTCTTTTTCTAAAAAAGAACTTAATGAAGAAATTGACCTAAGTATGAAAAATTTATTTGTCTTAAGAATGAAAAAAGAAAAAGGTGAGTTAAAACAAACTCATGTTATCAAATTCTTAAGAAGATATATTGCTAAAGTGAAAACTCTAGTAAATATGAAGGTAGATTAATTATTTTTAAATAAGATAATAATTATGAGAACAAAGAAAGGTGTGGTTACAAGCACTAAGATGAATGATACAATTGTTGTATCTGTTAATACATATAAAACTCATTCTAAGTATAAAAAAAGTTACAGAGTAACTACTAAATTTTATGCTCATGATCAAGATAATACTTGTGTAGAATGAGATACTGTTGTTATTAAGGAATCAAGACCTTTATCTAAATTAAAAAGATGGGTTTTATTAGAAAAACTTAATTAAGTTTTAACTTTTAAATAAGGGAAAAAATGATACAATCTGAATCAAGGTTAGTTGTAACAGATAATTCTTGAGCAAAAGAAGTATTATGTATAAAGGTTCTATGATGATCTCATAGAAGATATGCTTCTGTTGGTGATATAATTGTTGTTACGGTTAAGAAAGCTCTTCCTGATGGAAAGGTTAAAAAGAAAAAAGTAGTTAAGGCTATTATAGTTAGAACTACTAAAGAAATAAGAAGAGTTGATGGAAGTTATATTAGATTTGATGATAATGCTTGCGTTATTGTTGATGATAAATTACAACCAATTGGAACTCGTATCTTTGGCCCAGTTGCTAGAGAATTAAAAGCTAAGGGATGTCAAAAAATAATGAATTTGGCTCCAGAAGTTTTATAAAAAATTATTTATTAATTTTTACTTATGAAAATAAGAAAATGAGATAAAGTGCAAATTATGTCAGGGAAAGAAAAAGACAGAGGAGTAAAATCTGAAGTTGTTTCTGTTAACATTTCTAATAACAAAATTATTGTTAAAGATGTAAATGTTGTAACTAGACATATTAAAAAGCAAGGAACAACTCCTGGGCAAATCGTAAAAATGGAAAAAGCTATTGATGCTTCTAGTGTAATGCTAGTATGTCCTTTTACTGATAAACCTACTAGAATAGGATTTGTTAAAATCGAAGAAAAAGGAAAATCTAAAAAATTTAGATTCTCTAAAAAAGCTTTGAAAGAAAAAGGCTGAGAAGCTAAAGATTTTATAATAAAATAAAATATTTATTTTGTAAAATTAATTTAAGATGTCTCTTAAAGAAAAATATTTAAAAGATGTATTTCCTGAATTACAAAAAGATTTATCTATTAGTAATGTCATGGATGTACCAAAATTAGAAAAAGTTGTTCTTAATATGGGTATAGGTACTTATGTTAGAAATGGTAATAAAGATTTTTCTTCATTACAAGAACATTTAGCTCTTATTGCTGGACAAGCTCCTACAATAAGATATGCTAAAAAAGCTATATCTAATTTTAAACTAAGAGCTGGTATGCCAGTAGGTCTTAGTGTTACTTTAAGATGAGATAAAATGTATGATTTTCTTGAAAGATTAATCAACATTGTACTTCCTAGAGTAAGAGACTTTAGTTGAGTTTCAAAAAAAAGTTTTGATTGAGAGTGAAATTATAACTTTGGTATCAAAGAGCATACAATTTTTCCAGAAGTACCACATGATGATGTAATTAAAACACATTGATTACAAATTACTGTTAAAACTTCTGCAAAAACTAAAGATGCTTGAAGAGCATTGTTAAGTGGATTATGATTTCCATTTAAAAAATAATGTTTAATTCCTAATTTAGTTGAAATGGCAAGAAAAGCAGTAATAGCTAAATCAAATAGACTTAAGAAAAAATTTTTACAAGCGTTAGTTGATGGTAGAAAACCAGAAAAAGCTACAAAAGTTTTTAACTGTTGTAGTGAATGTGGTAGAACTAGAGGTTACCTTTGAAGATTTGATATTTGTAGAATTTGTTTTAGAGAAAAAGCTAATGCTTGAGAATTACCAGGTGTTAGAAAATCAAGTTGGTAATAGAAAAATTAAAATAAGTGTTTAATTATTAATTTTAATATTATGATAATAGATCCAATTGGAGATTTATTAACAAGAATAAGAAATGCTTATATAGCAAGAATAGAAGAAATAAAACTTCCTTATTCTAAAATAAAATCAGATATTTTAAGAATTCTTAAAAAAAATAAATATGTTATAGATTTTGAAACTATTGAAATAGATGGTAAGAAAACTATAAAAGTTACTCTTAATAATTTAAAAGTAACTAAATATTTACCTAACTTTAAAAGAATATCTAGACCAGGACAAAGAATTTATATAGGTTCTCAAGATATTAAAAAATCTAAAAATGGTAAAGGTATTTATATAGTTTCAACACCAAAGTGAGTAATTACAGGTTATGAAGCTAGAAGTTTAAATGTTGGTTGAGAACTTCTTTGTGAGGTATTCTAATTTTAGAATATTTTCATTATAAAAGAGAAACCTTAATGCTTTGTTAAAAAAGTGTTCAGAGTTAATCCAATTTATAAATTATAAATAAAAAATATGTCAAGAATATGAAAATCGCCAGTTACTTTACTTGAAAAAGTAGAAGCTAGAGTTGATTGAAATACAATTGTTGTCAAAGGTTCTTTAGGTGAGTTATCTTTTGATTTTTCTTCTAAAATGGAAGTGACTGTTTCTGAAAAAGAAATAATAGTTACTAAAATTGATGATAATGCAAATGCTATTTGGGGTACAACTAGATCAATTATAGATAATATGGTTGTTTGAGTTACTTCAGGTTATAAAAAAAGTTTAGAAATTGTATGAGTAGGGTACAAATTTGAAGTTCAATGAGCTAAATTAGTGCTAAGTATTGGTTACTCTCATAAAGTAGAAATGGACATTCCTTCTAATTTAACAGTTGTACTTGATGAAAAGAAGAAATCAATTCTTCATGTTTCAGGTAATGATAAACAAGAGGTATGAGAATTTGCTGCTAAAGTGAAATCTAAAAAGAAACCTGAACCATATAAAGGTAAAGGTATAAGATATCTAGGAGAACATGTTAGAAGAAAAGCAGGTAAGACTGGTAAATAAAAACTAATTTAAATTTTTAAATAAATAATATTATGTCAAAAACTAAATCTTTGAGATTAAGAAGACAAATAAGAATTAGAGCTAAGATATCAGGAACTGCTTCTAGACCTAGATTATCTATATATAGAAGTAATACTAATATTTATGCTCAATTAATTAATGATACAACTGGTGTTACTTTAGGTGCTGCTTCTGATCTGAAAATGAAAAAAGAAGGTACTAAAGTTGAAATGTCTAAAAAAGTTGGTGAAGCTATTGCTAAAATAGCTAAGGCACAAAAAATAGATACAGTTGTTTTTGATAGAGGATGATTTGCTTATCACGGAAGAGTTCAAGCATTAGCTGACTCAGCTAGAGAAGCAGGACTACAATTTTAATTAACTAATTACTATAATTATGGCATTTTCACCT
This sequence comes from uncultured Candidatus Peribacteria bacterium, assembly GCA_964609055.1. Taxonomy (GTDB): domain Bacteria; phylum Patescibacteriota; class Gracilibacteria; order BD1-5; family UBA6164; genus CALLPO01. The sequence goes on along the minus strand of CAZSQW010000012.1, from coordinate 6,298 downwards.
AAAGGTAAATGAGGTAAATGAAAATTCTGAAAGAAAAAAAGTAATTTAAGAGAAGAACTTTTAGCTATTGATAGAGTAACAAGAGTTACTTCTTGAGGTAGACAATTAAGATTCAGAGCTGTAATGGTTGTTTGAGATGGTAAAGGTAAAGTTGCTCTTTGAACTTGAAAAAGTTGGGAAGTAGTTGATGCTATTGCTAAAGCAATGACAGATGCTAAAAAGAAACTTACTGAAGTTACTATTGATAATGGAACTGTTCCTTATGAAATAAAAGTTAAATATAAAGCTGCTAGAGTAATGGTTCATCCTGCATCAAAAGGTACGGGATTAATTGCTTGAGGTGCTATGAGAAAAGTTCTTATGGTTGCTTGATATAAAGATGTTTTAGCTAAAAGATATGGTTCTACAAACCTTATTAATAATGCTAGAGCAACTATCAAAGCTTTATCTTCTTTTAAAAAATAAGATCATATTTTGTTAAATAAAAATACACAAATGATTGCTTTAAATAATTTGAAATGAAATGAAGGAGCCAGAAGAAAACCAACTAGAGTTGGTAGATGAAATGGTTCTAAAGGTACATTTTGTGGAAGAGGTATGAATGGACAAAATTGTAGATCAGGTGGATGAGTTCCAGACTGGTTTGAATGAGGACAAACACCACTATTCAGAAGATTACCTAAGTTAAAAGGTTTTTCAAATGCAAGATTTATGACAAAATATAATGTTATTAATCTTTCAGATGTTGAGAAATTAGCATCTAATTGAATTACTGAAATTACTAAAGAAATTTTACTAGAAAATAAAGTTATCAGAAGAAAAAAATTTGGTATTAAATTACTTGGAAACGGGGAATTAAAAACTAAAGTTACAATTTCTGTTAATGGAGCTTCTAAAGTAGCTATTGAAGCTATTGAAAAAGCTGGTGGTAAAATTGAAATTTTATAAAAATCTAAAGATAAGCTTTAGATTTTTTTAAATTTATATAATATTTCTATATAAATATAAAAAAAGTCAAAAAAAAATTTGCTTTTATTTATTAAAATATTATATTAAATGAGCTATTTTTTTAATGCATACATAATATGTCTGGTAAAGAAGATAAAATAGAAACAACTTGAGTTATACTCAAAGCTTTACCTGGTCTGGTTTTTGATGTTCAATTACCAGAGGATTTCTGATGAGGAATTGTTAAGGGATATTTAAGTTGAAAGATGAGAAAAAATTTCATCAAACTAATTGAATGAGATACTGTTACTATTGAACTTAGTCCATATGATTTATCAAAAGGTAGAATTACTTTTAGATGAATTAAAAAAGCTGAGGATTAGTATAGATATTAATTTATATAATTAATTATATAGACATGAAAGTAAGACCATCTGTAAAACCAATGTGTAGACATTGTCAAGTTATAAAGAGAAATGGTTCTGTTAGAGTTATATGTAAATCTGACCCTAAACACAAACAAAGACAAGGATAATATACTTTATTAATAAATTTAGTAGTATGGCAAGAATTGCTTGAGTAAATTTACCAAAAGGTAAACATGTTGAAATTGCTCTAACATACATCTATGGTGTAGGAAAAACTTCTTCTCAAAAGATTTTAGATAAATTAAAAATTGAAAGAAATCTTAGAATAGAGACTATTTCAGAAGATGATTTAGATAAAATAAGAGCTGAAGTTAAAGAATATGTTGTAGAAGGTGATTTAAGAAGATTGATTAATGGTAACATTAAAAGATTAAAAGAAATCAGATGTTATAGATGATTAAGACATCAAAAAAGACTTCCTGTAAGAGGTCAAAGTACAAAAACTAATGCAAAAACAAGAAAATGAAAATCTTCTGCTATTGCATGAAAAAAGAAATAGTCTTATAATTTAATAATTACATAGTATAATTATGGCTAAAACTGTTAGAAAAAAAAGTAAAAAAACTAGATCAATTGTAAGTCATGGTCAAGTACATATAAAAGCTGCTTTTAATAACACTATTATTAGTGTTAGTAATGAAAAATGAGCTGTACTAACTTGGGCTACAGGTTGAAGTGTTGGTTTTAAAGGAGCTAGAGAGTCTACTCCATATGCTGCTCAAATGATAGCTGAAAATGCTATTAAAAAAGCAATTACTCTTCATTCTATAGAAACAGTAGATGTTTATGTTAAATGAATAGGTATTGGTAGAGAGCAAGCTATAAGAGGTTTAATCTCTGGAGGAGTTGAAATTAAAGCGATATTTGATATCACACCAATTCCTCATAATGGATGTAGAAAAAAGAAAGTAAGAAAACTTTAAAAATATTAATGTTTTTTGACATTATAATATATTTATTAATTTTTAATTAATAGTATGAGATATACTTGACCAAAGAAAAAACTTTGTAGAAGAGAGGGTATAAATCTGTTTTGAACTGAAAAGTATGATTTAACAAAAGGTAAAAGAGCTCCAATGAAAACTAGAAAAACTAGTGAATTTGGTACTCAACTTAGAAAAAAACAACTTGCTAAAAGAATGTTTGGTTTATCAGAAAAACAATTTGTGTCATATTTTAAAAAAGCACAAAAATCAAAAACAGAAGGAACTACTTGAGATAAAATGTTAGCTCTTTTAGAATTAAGATTGGATAATGTTGTATATAGATCTGGTTTTGCTAGAACTAGAATGCAATCTAGACAATTTGTATGACATGCTCATTTTACTTTAAATGGTGTTAAGGTAACTATTCCATCTATCTCTTTGAAAGTAGGAGATGTAATAGCATTAAGGGAAAAATTAAAAGAAAGTCCTTTATATAAAACTTTACTTGAAGAATTTGCTGAATTTGCAAAAGATAATAAAGGTAAGATTTCTAACTGTAAATGGATAGAAGTGGATAGTAAAAAATTAACAATTACTATTAAAGCATTACCCTCAAAAGATGATTTTGAAGCTGTAATTGATATTCAAAAAATTATTGAGTTTTACTCTAAATAATAGATATTAAAAACATTATTACTTTTTTAATTCAAAAAATATATGCATATTGTTCATAATGCAATTTGAATTCCAAAAATTGCTGAAAAAAAAGTTAATGATAATATTTCAAAATTTGAAATATGACCATTCCCAAGAGGTTATGGTAATACTTTATGAAACCCTATGAGGAGAGTGCTATTATCATCATTACCTGGAACAAAAGTTACAGGAATTAAAGTAAAATGAGTTAATCATGAATATTCTACTTTACCTTGAATAAAAGAAGGAATAGTAGATATTATGTTAAATTTAAAAAATTTAATTATTGAAAAAAATAGTATTTGAATTGAATGGTTAAAAATAAATAAAAATAAAGCAGGTGTTGTTACGGCTTCTGATATTAAAGTTCCAGCAGGAATTAAAATATTAAATAAAGATTTATATATAACTGAAATTGATAAAAATTGACTTGAATTAGATATTGAAATTAGAGTTGAAAAAAGTGTTGGATATTTATCTATTGAGGATTTGAGAAAAAAAGAAGATGATGTTAATATTTTATTAATTGATGCTAATTTCTCTCCAATTACTAATGTTAAATACAGTGTTGAATCAACTAGAATTGATGATATGACTAATTTAGAAAATTTAGAAATAGAAATTTCAACATCTTGAATTATATCTCCTGCAGAAGCTATTAAATTTTCTGGAAAAATGTTAACTTCATACTTTGGATTGTTTAATGCAGATGGTTTACAAGTAGATTGAGAATTCATATCTGATGTAACTGATCTTCTAAACAGAGAAAAAGAAGAAGTTAAAGTAGAATTAGAAAAAGAAACTTATACTCCTATTGAAATTATGGGACTTTCTCCAAGAACTTTAAATGCATTAATTAATTGAGATATTCTTTCAATTGAGGCATTGGTAAAATGTACTGAAACAAAACTTGTTTCAATAAAAGGTTTTGGGAAAAAGGCTATGACAGAAATAAGAGCATCTTTAGCTGAAAGAGGATTTAAACTTCTTTGAGATGATTAAGAAAAAAGTACAGATGTTTTGCTAAAACATCTCTACAATTTTAATTGAATAATATGGCTTAACTATGAGACATAGAGTTAGAAAACATCTTAAATTTAAGAAAAAAAGTTTTCAACATAGAGATGCTATGTTAAGAAATTTGGCAACAGCTCTTTTTTTACACAAAGCTATTAAAACTACTTTTAAAAAAGCAAAAGCAGTTTTACCACTAGTTGATAAACTTGTAAATGTTGTTAATACTAAAGATGAAATGAATGCAATTAGAGCTGTTAAGCAATATTTGTATACAAAAGAATCTTCTTTAGAACTATTTAAGAATGTAGCTCCTAAATTTAAAGGAGAAAAAACTTCTGGTTTTACTAGAATTACTCCAATCAAACTTAGAGATTGAGATAATGCAAAAATTGTATTATTAGAATTAGTTTAATAATTAAATCATTAGATTAAATGAAAACTATAATGCCTAAACAAATTGATGCTGCTGATAGAAAGTGGTTCATTGTTGATGCAAAAGGTAAAACTTTATGAAGACTAGCAACACAATTGTCAGTTATTCTTAAATGAAAACATAAAGTTAATTTTGCTCCACATGTTGATAATGGTGATTATGTTATTGTAATCAATGCTGATAAATTTGCTGTAACAGGTAAAAAAATGACAGATAAAATGTATTACAGACATACAGGTTTTCTATGAGGATTGAAAGAAATCTCAATGGAAAACTTATTAACAAAAAAACCAACTAAAACATTAGAATTAGCAATTAGAGGTATGTTACCAAAAAATAAATTAAGGAAATCAATGGTTTCTAGATTAAAATTATTTTCTGGTACAGAGCATAAATATAATGCTCAACAACCTGAAGAAATAAAATTATAATCTTAATTCACTTTTATGGCAAAGTATATATATACTGTTTGAAAAAGAAAAACAGCATCTGCTCAAGTAAAACTTTTTGAAGGTGCTTGAAAAGATATGATTAATGGTAAAGTTGTTGCTGAATATGTAACTAGATCAGATTTATTTGATGTACTATATTCTGCAATTAGACTTACTAAATTAAAAGACAAAGTTTATTTTGATATTAAAGTTGCTGGTTCAGGTGAATCAGCTCAAGCTGAAGCTATTAATTATGGTATTGCTAAAGCATTACTAGAAAAAGATTCTTCTCTTAGACCTATATTAAAACAAGCTGGTTTATTAACTCGTGATGCTAGAAAGGTTGAAAGAAAAAAACCAGGTCTACATAAAGCGAGAAAAGCTATGCAATGGTCAAAAAGATAATTTCTTTTTGATTATCGTGTTTGCTTATATGTAAAATTTTAAATTTATAACTTTGAGCTCCAATGCCAACTATAAATCAATTAGTAAAGAAAGGAAGAACTACTGCAAAGAAAAAAAGTGCTTCTAGAGCTTTACAAGTTACTAAAAATTCACTAAAAGGTAAACAAATTTTAATTCCAAAAGGATGTCCTCAAAAAAGAGGGGTTTGTATAAAAGTTTATACTGCTACACCTAAAAAACCTAATTCTGCACTTAGAAAAGTTGCAAGAGTTAGATTAACTAATGGTTTTGAAGTTAATGCTTATATTGGATGAGAAGGACATAATTTACAAGAACATAGTGTTGTTGCTATTAGAGGTGGAAGAGTTAAAGATCTACCTTGAGTAAGATACCATATTGTTAGATGAGTTCTTGATTGTGAATGAGTAAGTGATAGAAGACAAGGTAGAAGTTTATATGGTGCTAAAAAACCAAAATAAACTTTTGCAAAAATATTAATTAAAGAGTAAGTTTAACAATTGCTGAAAATCCTTTAATTATTATTAATTTTTATAATTGTTAAAAAAACAAATATTATGAGTGAAAATAATACTAAAGAAATGTATGACAAATTTATAAATTTTGTTATGCTTGATGGTAAAAAAACTGTTGCTATTAAAATAATGAATGATACTCTTGAAATTATTAAATCAAAAGGTCAAAAAGATTCTATGGGAATTTTTAATAAAGCTTTAGAAAATTTATTACCAAAAATTGAAGTTAGACCAAAAAGAGTATGAGGTTCTATTTATCAAGTACCACAAGAGGTTAAATGAAAAAGACAAGTATTTTTAGCTTCAAAATGGATCATTGATTCAGCTAGAAAGAAAAAAGGTACACAATTTTCTAAGTTTTTAGCAAATGAATTAATAGATGCTGCTAATGAAACAGGAGATGCATATAAAAAAAAGCTAGATGTCTATAAAATGGCTGAAGCTAATAAAGCATTTGCTAGATTTGCTAACAAAAAAAGAA
>CAZSQW010000011.1:4411-11899 GCA_964609055.1 uncultured Candidatus Peribacteria bacterium | reverse complement strand
GATTAAAAGAAGGGAAGCTTTGTGAATCAAAAACTAGGACTTGTAATAATTGAGTTTTAAGTTGAAGTTCACTTTATAATATTTATTGAGCTTGTAATCCAACTCATTCTATATCTTGTAATTATTCTACCTTATGAAAAAAGTATTATTTTAACAATGCTAAAAAATGTACACGTATAAATACATCTAAAAGGAAAGATTATACTCATCCAACTGTTTTTACTGGAAATTATGGTGAAGTACCATTAGATAATTGAAATTCAAACTGATATTCTAATGTTGCAGAATTTTGTAAAAAGGAAATTAAACGTTTAGGACTTGGAAGATATGATGGTGAATATCATTATAGTAGAGATTTAACAAAATGAGCTGCATATGGTAAAATTGTTCTTTCACATAGAACAAAAAAACCAATGTTTAAGGGATTTGTTAGAGATGATTGAGGTGCACCAAGAGTTACTGATAAAGTTTTTTGTTATTCTGATTTAATTACTTATGAATTTAGGTAATAAAATATACTTTTAATTTAATTAAAATATTTTAATTAAATTATGATAATACTATTTAATAAAAAATAAAAAATGAAAAAGATATTATTTATGGTTTTGATTACTTTATTTTTTATTTCTTGTTCACAAGAAATAAAAAATAAAGATGAAATAAAAGAGAAAAATATTGAAAAGACTGAAAATATTGAAAAGACTGAAAATATTGAAAAGACTGAAAATATTGAAGAAAAAGAGGAAAAAAAGATATTTGATATGAGAAAAAATGATTATATTAAATTTAATAAAATTAAAAATAATAAAGATGGATTGCATTTTTATTATCTTGATTGTAATAAATTATTTAAAACAGATTTAATTAAAAAAGAATGTCAAAGATATTGACTAGAGGAAGCAGGGTCTTTTTGTTCTAATAAAGAATATTTTAAAAATAAAACAATTGATGAGATTTTTAATACTAAAAAATTTAATTTAATTGATCAAAAAGTTATTAATTGATTTAAAAATAAATGTATAATTAATGATAATGAAAAAAAAGAGTTAGAAAAAGAGATAAAAAGAGAAAATATTTTAAATAAAAAAGTAGAAAATTTTAAAATAAATAATTGTGATAAATGAAAAGATGAGTTTGAAATAAAAAGATGTCAAATATGATTTGCTATAAAATACAAGAATGATTGTTCTATTATAAATAATACTGAAATACAAAAAGAATGTATTGATATTAAAAAACAAATAGATAAATATAATAAAATGTTAGAAAATTATAATATGTATTATAATGAATTTGATTTAAGAGATATTATAGAGCCAAATATTTTTTAATTAAAAAAAATTATATATTAAATTAAATATAATGAAAAATTATAAAATTGATTTTCCAATTTTTGAAAATAATTCAGATTTAATATATTTTGATTCAACAGCTTCAAGTCAAAAACCAAAATATGTGATAGATGGAATTAAAAGTTATTTAGAAAATAATTATTCAAATATTCATAGATGAATGTATCAAATTTCAGAAATTTCTGAAAAATTATATATTGATTCAAAAAAGAAAGTAGCAAAATTTATTTGAGTAGAAAATTTTAAGGAAATAATTTATACTTACAATTCAACTTATGCATTAAATTTATTAGCTTCTTCTTTATGAATTAGTCAAAAATTAAAAGCAGGAGATAAAGTTTTAGTTAGTATAGTTGAACATAATGCAAATATTGTACCTTGGTTAATATTAAAAGAACAAATTTGAATTGAACTAGAATTTATAGATATTGATGAAAATTATAATTTAGATTTAGAAGATTTTATAAATAAATATGATGAAAAAGTTAAAGTGATTTCTTTAACTCATGTTTCAAATGTTACAGGGCAAATTTTTGATTTAGAAAAAATTGGTGAATTAAAAAGAAAAGATACTATTTTTATAGTTGATGCTAGCCAAAGTGTTCCTCATTTCAAAGTTGATGTTAAAAAAATAAATTGTGATTATTTATTTTTTACAGGACATAAAGTATTTGCTGATTCTTGAATTGGAATTCTATGGTGAAAAAAAGAATATTTAGAAAATCTTACTCCAAGTTTTTGTTGAGGAGGTTCAGTTTCAAGTGTTTCTGAAAATTGATTTAATTATTTACCAATACCAGAAAAATTTGAACCTTGAACACCAAATATAACATGATCAGTTTGATTATTAAAAGCATTAGAATATATTGAAAAAATATGAGGATATGAAATTTTAGAAGAATATGAAGAGAAATTAGTAAAATATTTTCTACAAAAATTAGAAAATTTTGAAAATTTGAAATTAATTTGAAATAAAAATTTTGAAAATAGAGTTTGAGTGTTTACTTTAATTTTAGAATGAATTCATTCTAATGATATTGCAGATTTATTATCTGAAGAAAATATTGCTGTAAGAAGTTGAAAACATTGTACACACTCATATTTTAAAAAAATAGATGTATCTCATTCTTTTAGAATAAGTCTATATCTTTATAATAATTATGAAGATATAGATAAATTTTTTAAATCATTAGAAGAAATTAAATATAAATATAAAAATATATAAAAAAAATTTTAATATTATTTAATAAAAAAATTATGAAAACACAAAATACATTAGCTATTTTACTAATAGTAGCATTTACTTTTGCTACAACTTTTGCTTATACTGAAAAAGAATATTTAGCAGCAAAATTTATTGCAGAAAGATGAATAATTAAAGAACAAGATAAAAAAGAAGATTTTAAATTAAATTTTAGTATTACTAGAATGGAAACAATGAAAATTATTGCAAAACTTTCTTGAAAAAATGTAGAAAATAAATGTGATTGAATTTTTTCAGATGTTGATAAAAATGGTTGGGGTTGTAAATATATAGAATTTGCATATAGAGAAAATTTAATTGCAAAAAATAAGACTTTTAGACCAAATGATTTGATTACAAAAACAGAAAGTATGAAATTAATTCTAAAAGCAAAATGAATTGAAAAAACAAGAATTACTAAAAATTGGCAAGAAGATTATATGATTACTGCTTATGAGAAGGGAATTATAGAAAAAAAATATACAAATTTTAATTCACCAGCTTTAAGAGGTTGGATTTTTGCAACAGCTACTTCAGTAGTTAAAAAAGAAGAAGAGAAAAAGAAAATTGAACAAATTAAAAAGAATAAAAAAATAAGTTGAGAAGCCTTATAAAATATAATATTAAATACTTGTGGAATTAGATAAATTTTTAGAAAATTTTAGAGAACAAATTGATACAATAGATTATGAAATAATTTATTTATTATCTAGAAGATTTGCATTAGTTGAACAAATTTGAAATATAAAAAAAGAAAAATGAGAAAATGTACTTCAACCAAAAAGATGGGATAATTTATTAAAAAATTTATTAGAAGAAGCAAAAGAAAAAAATGTAAATAGTGAATTAGTAAAAAAAATTTGGGAAGAAATACATAAAGAATCATTAAATATAGAAAAAATATAAAAATATATTTTTTCTATATTTTTTTATTTGACTTTAAATTTTTATTTAATATACTAATAATATATTATTTATTAATAACAAAAATATGTTAACTACAAAACAAGAAAAAGTATTAAATTCTATTACAGAATTTATAGCAAGGTATGGTAAATCTCCTACTATTGAAGAATTAAAAAATATCCTTGAACAAAAATCTAAAAGATGAGTTGTTCAATATTTAGAGTCTTTAGAAAAAAAAGGTTTTATTACTAGAGGTAGAGGTTTTAGATCTATAAGATTAGGAAATTGAGTTGGTTTTCAACAAATGATGTCAATTCCTTTACTTGGTTATGCAAATGCTGGAAGACCTTTAGTAAATGCTGAAGAAGATAATATGTGAGTTTTACCTGTTTCTAAAAGTATTATCAAAGGTGATGTAAAAGATTATTTTATGTTGAAAATTGAAGGCACTTCTATGAATAAATATCAAGTAAATGGTAAAAATATAGAAAATGGAAGTTATATTTTGATTAATAAAAAAGATAATAATCCTAATATGTCTAATTCTAAAGAAGCATATTTATTTATGGTAAATGAATCTGCTACTGTTAAAATTCCAAAAAAAGAAGGAAATAATTTATACCTTCTTCCTAAATCAAATGATTCTTATCATCAACCAATAGTTTTATCTGAAGAAGATACTATATCAGTTTGATGAAAAATAGTTGATGTTTATAATTTTAATTCTATAGAAGATCAAGAGTAAAAAAATTCCATTTAATGGAATTTTTTTTAATCAAATAAATTTTGTTTAATATCAATTTCTCAAGCAAGAGCTTTTGCTTTTTCTTCTCAAGTCATAACAATATTACTATCTAATTTTAAATATTTTTTATCAATTTTATCAGGATATTCAAATTGATTTAATACATGTTTTATGGCATTAATTCTAGCTTTTTTCTTATTATCAGAATTAACTATTGTCCAAGGAGCATGTGTAGAATGAGTTTTTGATAAATTTTTGTATTCAGCTAAAGTGTATTGTTCCCATAATTGTTGAGAATATTGATCAATTGGAGAAAGTTTAAACTGTTTTAAAGGATTTGTTTTTCTTCCTTCAAATCTTCTTGCTTGTTCTTCTTTTGTAACTGAAAAATAAAATTTTATAATTGTAGTTCCTGAATCAACTAACATTTTTTCAAAAACTGGTACATCAGAAATAAATTTTTTATAATCACCTTCTCTAACAAAACCCATAACTGGTTCTACTCAAGCTCTATTATACCAAGATCTATCAAACATTGCCATTTCTCAACCAATAGGTAAATGTTTTACATATCTTTGAAAATACCATTGAGTTTGTTCTTCTTCTGTTGGTTTATTTAAAGCAACTATTTTTGCTTGTCTAGGGTTTAAGTGTTCCATAAACCTTTTAATTGTTCCTCCTTTACCTGCAGCATCTCTTCCTTCAAATATAATTAATACTTTTTCCCCTGATTCATTAATATGTTTTTGTAATTTCATTAATTCAACTTGTAGAGTAATTAATTCTTTTTCATAATTAATTTTTCCTTTTTTTATTGCAGTTTTTCTATATTTTTTTATTTGATCTTTAGGAATAGAATCATATTTTTGATAATCATTTTCTATTTCTTCAACTACATCAATAAGTTCTACTTTTTCTTGAGATTCTTCCAGTTCTATAATAGTTCTTTCAATTTTATCAAAAATTTCTTCAATTTCTCAAAATTCTTTTTTAGTTTTTTTATATTTATTTTTCTTTTTATTATCTTTTAGAGATCTTTCAAGTTTATTTCTTAAAACTTTCATATTATCAATGTTCTTTTCTTCTAAAAGTTCATTGTATAATTTTTCAATTTCCTCTTTAAATCTTATAATTGTTTTAGAATGTAATTTTATCTTTTTATTAAAGATTTCATAAAATAGGGTTGGCATTTTTTTTTGTTTTTGTTACAGAAATATTTGTTTTTGTTTTTGTCTTTTTCTCAATACATAGATATTCTATCATAAGAATATTACTTCTGTCAAGAAAATAGAATACTTTTTTATAAAATCTTTTTATAAAATGTCAATAATAGCTATTTTATAGTAAAAAATAAAGTTTTATTTTTTTTTGATTTTTAAAAAATATAGCTATAATCAGGTTATTATTAGTATAAATTTAATAAAAAAATGTTAAGAACACATAAATGTAATGAACTAAGTTCAAAAAATATTTGAGAAGTAGTTACTCTATCTGCTTGGGTAAGTAATAGAAGAGATCATTGAGGTATTATTTTTATTGATATGAGAGATAGATATGGATTAACTCAAGTAGTTTTTGATCCAGAAGATAATAAACAGGCTTGGAAAATAGCTGATTCTTGTAGAAGTGAATATGTTATAAAAGCTACTTGAACTGTAAGAGCAAGACCAGAAGGTCAAGCAAATCCAAATATGGCAACTGGAGAAATTGAAGTAATAATTAATGAAGGAGTTGAAATTTTAAGTAAATCAAAAACTCCACCTTTTGAAATTGATGGACATTGAGAATTAGCAAATGAAGAAGTTAGATATACTCACAGATATATTGATTTAAGAAGACCAAAAGCTTTAGAAAATATTATGTTTAGATCAAAGTTTGTAGCTCATACAAAAGACTGGTTTTTAAAAAATGATTTTTTAGATATTCAAACTCCTATTTTTACAGCTAGTTCTCCAGAATGAGCTAGAGATTTTGTAATTCCATCAAGATTACATCCAGGTAAATTTTATGCACTACCTCAAGCTCCTCAACAATATAAACAACTTTTAATGGTTGGTTGAGTAGATAAATATTTTCAAATTGCTCCTTGTTTTAGAGATGAAGATCCAAGAGCAGATAGGCATGCTTGTGAATTTTATCAAATTGATTGTGAAATGAGTTTTGTTGAACAAGATGATATTTTTGGAGTAGTTGAAGATTATTTTAAAGATTTAGTTCCTGCTATTTCTGATAAAACAATTATGGATAATAAATTTTATTCAATGACTTTTGATGAGGCAATTGAAATTTATGGGACAGACAAACCAGATTTAAGATATGAAATGAAATTAATAGATGTAGCTGATATTTTTGCTAGATCTACAAATTGAATATTTTCTAATATTGCTAGTGATACTACTAAAAATAGAGTAAAGGCAATTAAAGTAATAAACTGAGATAATCATTTTTCAAAAAATCAAATGAAAAATTTTGAGAAATTTGTAAAACAATTTGGTGCTCAAGGTTTAGGATATTTTCAAATGAAAGAAGAAGGATTAAAATGACCTTTAAATAAATTTTTCTCAGAATCTGATTTACAAGAAATAGTAGATAGAACAGAGTTAAAAATATGAGATGTTATATTTTTCTGAGCAGCTGATAAAGAAACAGTTTGTAATTATATGGGTAAATTTAGAGTACATTTAGCTGAATTAATAAATACTATTGAAAAAGGTAAATTTATAAATAAAAATGTTTTAGCTTTTGCTTGGATTACAGATTTTCCAATGTTTGAAATAAATGAAATCACTGGTAAAGTAGATTTTGGACATAATCCATTTTCTATGCCAAAAGGTTGAATTAAAGCATTTGAAGAAGAGGATTTACTAAAAGTAAGTTCAGTTCAATATGATCTTGCTTGTAATGGATTTGAAGTTTTATCAGGTTCAATCAGAAATCATGATATTGCTGCACTTGTAAAAGCATTTGAAAAAGTTGGTAGAACAGAAGAAGAAGTAAAAGAAAAATTTTGAGCAATGTATGAAGCTTTTCAATACTGAGTTCCACCACACGGAGGATTTGCAATTTGAATGGATAGAATAATGATGATTTTAAAAGATGAACCAAATATAAGGGAAGTATATGCTTTCCCAAAATCTTGAAAAGCTCAAGATTTAATGATGAATGCTCCAACTTTTATTGAAGACAATCAACTTGAAGAATTACATATTGAAGTAGTTGAAAAAAATGAAGATTAAAAAAAT